>JASFEK010000055.1:0-10199 GCA_050124875.1 Caldifarciminota bacterium
TGACGCCGAGTGACATCAATGAGGTCATCTTGGTGGGCGGCCAGACCAGGATGCCGAAGGTTCAACAGGTAGTCAAGAATTTCTTCAACCGGGAACCGCATAAGGGTATTAATCCGGATGAGGTTGTGGCAATTGGCGCGGCAATACAGGCGGCGGTGCTGGGTGGTGAGAAGAAAGATATTCTGCTCTTAGATGTTACGCCGCTGACTCTAGGCATTGAAACACTGGGTCAGGTAATGACTGCGATCATACCGCGTAACACCACGATTCCGACCAAGAAGTCACAGATATTCACCACGGCTGAGGACAATCAGACAGCAGTAACGGTCCATGTCCTGCAGGGCGAGCGACCAATGGCTACTCAGAACCGGACCCTTGGTAAATTCGACCTGTACGGAATTCCGCCGGCGGCGCGCGGTATACCACAGATCGAGGTGACATTCGACATCGACGCCGATGGTATCCTTCACGTATCGGCCAAAGACATGGGAACGGGCAAGGAGCAGAAAATCCGTATTACGGCATCGAGCGGTCTGTCCAAAGATGAAGTTGACAATATGATCAAGGAATCTGAGGAACATGCGGCCGAGGATCGGGTACAGAAGGATTTGATCGACGTCAGGAATCAGGCTGATAACGTGATCTATTCGGTCGAGAAGACGCTGAAGGATTATGGAGAGAAGATATCCTTTGAAGATAGGGATGAGATCGGAAAGAAAATTGAGGATCTCAAGAAGCTCAAGGATGGTAACGATGTCGCGGCGATAAAACAGGCGATCGATGATGTGCAGCAATCGGTGTACAAGCTGTCTGAGGCGGTCTATAAAGAAGCGGCCGGCGCACAGCAGGAAGGGCCAGAACAGGCTCCTCCGCAGGGTGAACCGCAGCAAGGGCCGGAACAGGCCGGTGAACAGGGAGATACTGATTATCGTGTAGTTGATGACGAGGCGGACAAAGGAAGTTAGGGCGACGCCGAACCGGAGGATGATCAGTAGAAACATATTATGTCCCATTGCATGATGTAGCTAAGGTATTATGAAGAGAGACTACTACGAGGTACTCGACCTTAAGAAAGGTGCGAGTGCGGATGAAATCAAGAAGGCGTACCGTAGCAAGGCAAAGCAATACCATCCGGACATGAACCGGGACAACAAGAAGGAAGCCGAGGAGAAATTCAAGGAGGTATCAGAAGCCTACGAAGTCTTGATGGATCCTCAGAAAAAGCAGTTGTATGATCAGTACGGGCATGATGGTGTCTCTCAAGCCTTTAAGGGCGGTGGATTTACCTGGGATGACTTCACTCATTTTGATGATCTTCAGGATATTCTCGGGAATCTTTTTGGCGGTTCGATATTCCAGGATTTCTTCGGTGGTGGTGGCCAGCGTGGATACCAGAGGGCGCGTAAGGGCGGCGATATTCATGTGATACTGAAGGTATCGCTGGAGGAGATATCGAATTCGGCTAAGAAGAATTTCAAGATCAACCGTTTTGAGCGATGTGCGGCATGCAATGGGAAAGGCGGTTCCGATTTCGCCACCTGTAATCAATGCGGGGGGCGTGGTCAGGTGCGAACCCAGTCGAGGAGTTTCTTCGGTACTTTTACCAGTGTTGCTGCTTGTCCAAACTGCAAGGGTACCGGGCAGATCATTAAAACACCGTGCGGGAAGTGTAATGCGTCGGGAAGAATGAGGAAGTCGCGAACGATTGAAATTAAGACACCACGCGGTGTGGCGAATGGACAGTACATTGTCTTGCGGGGCGAAGGCCATTTTGGCCAGGGCGGTAACGGAAATATCATTGTTCAATTCGAGGAAAAGCCTCACGAGTATTTCGAGCGCCAAGGGTACAATCTTTACATCCGCATGTACACGCCGTATTCGAAATTGATCAGCGGTGGCTCGATCGAGATCCCCAGTTTCAATGGCAAGCGCGAACGCGTCAAGATCAAGAAGGGGAGCAGTGCCCCGGAGATAATTCGCATAAAGGGCAAGGGTATGCCGAGACCGGATGGCGGTTACGGCGATTTGTATGTCGAGCTCGATCTGAAGCCATTGAAGTCGACGGATCGTAATCTGGGTAAGATCATTGAGGAGCTGAAGCAGTACGAGGGAGAACCGGCGCCGAGACCCCGTAATCGGTAGATACCGCTGGTTACTCAACACGGATATCGATGTAAAATCATCCATCATTCTTCTCGCATGAGTGGCCACAATATTTTCTATATCCCTTCATCGTCTTTCGGTCACGACCAGGTTATTATTGAAGGCCCATACTTACGCCACATCAAGAGCGTCTTGAGAAAAAAAGCTGGTGGAAAGATAACCCTGACTGACGGTCAAGGTAACCAGTATCAAGCAGAACTCTATGATATGCTTCGTGACAAGATGACTGCGAAGATCATTCACCAAAAAAAGATGCCGCGCAGGCATGGACTTGAAATTGCACTGGGCTTTGTTCCTGTGAAGGGGCTACGAAACGACTTGGTGATCGAGAAGGGTACCGAACTTGGGGTTACCGGGTTTTTTGTCTTTTCTTCGGAGTATGCCGTAGTAAAGAATATCGGTGATCAGAAGATCGGGCGCTGGAAAAAGATCGCTCAGAGCGCTATGTGTCAATCACGGCAGTACTATTTGCCGGAAGTAACCTGTGTACCATCGCTGCATGAGATGCTCAGTATTGGGCAGGGTTTTGACCTGACGCTGGTAGCTGATGCGTGCGGCACTGATGAAATACCGGATGGAATGCTAAAGATCCTTTTGCTCATTGGCCCAGAAGGAGGCTTCTCTGAATCCGAGAGGGAACTGTTAGAAAAACAGGGTGCTTCATTCATGAGTCTTGGACCTACGCGTCTCCGGAGTGAAACAGCGGCGATTGTCGGTGTGTCGAAGATACTGACCGTGTTCGATGTACTTTGATCGTGCTCGTGATTCGTAGATCGTATTCGTGAGAGATAGACTAAAAACTCGAAATTCGAACATCGAAATACGAAACAGATCCGAATCATAATTCAAATGTCTCAAAGAATTGCGTAAGACTGGAATACATAGAGGGGCTTCTCGACGCAGTCGGCTACGCCTCCTTTGCTCGAAGAGTAATATACGTTGCTGTTCGAGCGTAGTCGAGAACAGGTGATTCTGTATTTTTTTGTTTTGCATTTTGGTGATTGTGATTTGTTTGGGGTTTGGTGATTGTCGTTTGAAATTTAGGGTGGGAAGTCAAAGACTTCCCACCCTCATAGCGGGGGCTGGATTCGAACCAGCGACCTTAGAAGGATAGCGATTTTCTGTGGGAACGATTTGGGTGTATTGGTATGGGTTAGGCTTCAAATAATAACTGGAGTATGGGAGAATCCATAACATTAGAAGAAAAGGCGGAAAGCCGAAGCTTTCCGCCCTCAATAGCGGGGGCTGGATTCGAACCAGCGACCTTTGGGTTATGAGCCCAATGAGCTACCGCTGCTCCACCCCGCGATCGTTTGTATTATAACATAAATGATGATATCTGTCAACCCATTGAGTCTGTTCGCACTTACGCTGTAATATCATGAGAAAAGTATGGCAAAAGTCTACAAAGTATAGCAGGTTGGTTCTGTTGACTTTTGTGTTAGTCATTGAGCCGTTGGTCACGGCGCATGTCGAGCCGCCACTCAGCATCAGTAAAGCCATCATCCGGGAAGAAATCCATATGCACCATTTGTGCTTGTTGTATCAAGGCACTACCTTTGCCAAAATCAGTTTCGATCTTGAATAGATCTCCCAAACCTGGCGTGCCAATAGAGACCTTTCGGGCATGGACCAAGGCTTTGAGCAGTCCTTGTACGTCGCCTTTATGGATAGTGGATGCGGTTTCGTGAAGGGCATCCATTACGTATGATTTCAGCAGTTTGCTCCAGTATTTCATGAACAGGTCATTGCTGGCAAATATATCGAGGCAGATTATCCGGTTACCCGTAGTCACGCAAACACCAACCCCGTTTTTCGTCAGTTTTGGCAGCGTGGCAAAACGTTGTGTATATTCGGCGACCTTCTCCTTGGTTTCTTCGTCTTCATAATTAGCCATGGCCGTACCCGTACTTGAGACGATACCCAGCCGGTCTTGGCTGGCTGCGATCTCATCCCAGACTTCTGCCTGGTCTTCTGATATCCGTGCGCACTGACGTAAAGCATTGGGCACCACGAGTCCGGATGACTTGAACGCCGGTGATGCCATTACCCACCGGCCGTGTTCAACACAATATACTGGAACCCTCACCCATTTGCTCTTGGGTGGAATAATGACATCGTCCTTGAGCATACGGTCCTGTTTTGCACCACTTATCATCTCACCGGTCAGGATGAGAACGGTCTGGTTCCCCGTGTTCTTCAATTCGACGAAGTTGACATCGCCGCTGCCAATTTCCCTGATGGTAAGCCAGTCCTTTTTCATGGCCTCATCCAGCGTGGTGTATCGGGTTTTGGGCGCAACGCGCCGGGTGAGCGGGAAAATCTTCAGGTTCTTATAGGTTATGGGTTTGCCAATGACCATCTCTTCCAGGCTGGATTCAATTACCCTTGGCTCATCAGCCATCTGCACTGGTGCTAATAACATCAGCATTCCTAACACAATCGATTTCACGGTAACCTCCTTATCTATATAATACAACTGGGGCGAAGGAAAATTCCCAATGTTTAGCTTGGGATTTGGGGAGTTTGTCTGGTTGACAGTGTATGGGATATGAGTATAATAGCCAATGGAACTGTCCGTAAACATCGACCACGTAGCAACGGTACGTGAAGCCCGCAAGGAACGCTTTCCCGATCCAGTGCATGCCGCGGTTGAAGCCGAATTGGGCGGCGCCGACGGGGTAACCGTACATCTGCGTGGTGACCGCAGGCACATCAATGAGCGCGACGTGAGCATCTTGAGGCAGATGGTCAAGACCGAGTTGAATGTGGAAATGGCAGTGACTGATGAGATGGCCCGCATCGTCATGGATACGAAACCAGACCGGGTGACGCTGGTACCTGAGGCGGCCGGTGAGGTGACCACCCAGGGTGGGCTGAATCTGCTCAATCTGAAGCAGGACTTGAAGCCGTACATCTCAGACCTGCAGAAGCGTGGCCTTCGGGTCGGCATATTCATTGACCCGGATATGGAACAGATCAAGGAAGCAGTACGTGTTGGTGCCCAATACATTGAGATCAACACGAATGAGTACACAAAGACCCAGCATGTAAAGGATGAGGTGATCAAAATCGCACGCGTTGCTAAAGCGGCGCGGCGTGACCGTATGGTGGTCCATGCCGGTCACGGTATTGATTATAGGAATATCCGGCCGCTGTTGAGAGTGACCGAAATCACAGGATATTCGATCGGCTTTGCCATAGTCGCACGCGCCTTGGTCGTGGGATTGAGACAGGCAGTTCAGGAAATGGTAGATATCATAAAAGGAGCAAGATGAGGCATATAGGTTTGAGGATAGGCATAGTTATCGTTGCCGTCATCCTGGGGATCTACGCGATCATCCCGACGGTCAGACTCTACACCGAGGACCTTCCTGAGGCCACGAAGCTTGCGCTGGCCAAGCGCGCGATCCATCTCGGGCTGGATCTACGCGGTGGGATGCATTTGGTGCTTGAGGTTGATACATCAGGTATCGAGGAAAAGCCCCAGGATCTGAGAGACCGTGCTTTTGAGATAATTCAGAACCGTATTGATGAATTCGGTGTCTATGAGCCGGTTATTGAGAAGCAATCGGGCGGCAGGATCATGGTGCAGTTACCGGGTGTTGACCGGGAACGCGCCGTAGAGTTGATCAAGAAGGTGGCGCATCTGGAATTCAGGCTTGCCGAAGATGAGCGCATCGGAGAGACCGTTGAGAAGGTCGACGAGTTCCTGCAGGGTGAGGACACGCTGGCCTTTGAACAACCGTTCAGCTCATATGTTATTGGTGTTGACCGGGATCCGGGTATTGACTACCGTGATGAGGATTCGGTACGGGCGCTGCTCGCCCAGGCCCAGGAGGTGATACCGGCGGATGTCGAATTCGCTCTTGGCGCGAAAGAAGATTATGGTGGACGCGAAGTAAAGCGCTTGTACCTGCTGAAGAAGAGTGCGGAGTTGACGGGTGAGGCGATCCGTGATGCGCGGCACGGACCGAATCAGAGCGGCAACCTACAGTATATGGGTACGTGGGAGATCGATCTTGAATTCAAACGTGAGGCCGCGCGTAAATTCGCCACGATAACAGGAAGGAATATTAACAAGAGACTCGCCATCGTGCTCGACGATGTTGTGCAATCGGCACCGATGATCACCGAGCGCATTCCTCAAGGCCGGGCTAGTATTACTGGACGCTTCACTCCTGAAGATGCCCGCGATCTCGCGATCATTCTGAGGGCCGGAGCCTTGCCTGCTCCACTGCGTATTGTTGAGGAGCGGACGGTCGGACCGAGTCTTGGCCGTGACTCGATCGAGAGTGGTTTAAGGGCAGTCTTGATCGCCGGTTGCGTGGTGATTGTCTTCATGCTCATATACTATTCCTTATCCGGGTTTGTTGCCGATTTTGCGCTGTTCTTGAACATGTTTTTCTTACTGGCAGTGTTGAGCGCTTTCCGCGGTAGCTTGACCATGCCCGGTATTGCTGGGATCGCATTGACCATCGGCATGGCCGTGGATGCGAATGTGCTGATCTTTGAGCGGATACGGGAGGAACTCAAGATTGGTAAGACGACGCGAACCGCGATCGATCAAGGCTTTGCGCGGGCGTGGATTACGATTTTCGACTCCAACATAACGACCATCATAATTGGTGTGATACTATTCATATTCGGCAGCGGCTCGATCAGGGGGTTTGCCCTGACACTCACAATAGGATTGCTTAGCAACTTGTTCACTGCGGTCTTCGTCGGGAAGGTCATATTCAACTACTTCACCTACAAGTTTGATGTACATAAACTGAGGATCTGACAATGATCGAAATAATACGAAATCCCAATATCGATTTCATCAGTAAGAGAAAATACGGGTTTGCGTTCTCGGCAATAGTAGTTCTTGCCTCACTGTTCTTGATTTTTATAAAGGGGCCAAACTTTGGTATCGATTTCACCGGCGGTGCATTGCTGCAGGTCAGATTCGAGGAGGCGGTTACGACGGCTGCGCTGAGGAGTTCACTGGCTAAGATCGGCCAGGCTAATGCGCAGATCCAGGTTTTGGGTGCGGCGAATACCGAATATATTATCCGGGCTGCCGGACAGAACCCAACAGGGTTCGCCGGTGCCGTGAAGAATGCTCTGGCTGAAGATTTCCGAGATAATGAAAAGGAATTCGTGCGTGAGGAGACCGTTGAACCGAAGATCGGCAAGGAGTTGCTGCTCAAGACGATATGGGCGGTTGTTATCGCGCTCGTGCTCATCCTCATTTATGTATCAATACGATTCGATTACCGGTTCGGTTTTGCCGCCGTGATTGCACTTTTCCATGACGCAATATTCACGATCGGCGTGCTCGTTCTTACCCAGCGGGAGTTCTCGATTGTTGTAGTGGGTGCTCTTTTGACGATAATCGGCTATTCGATCAATGATTCGATCGTCATCTCCGATCGTATACGCGAGAAGCACAGTAAGATGCGGCGTGAGCCCTATAATGTTGTGTTGAATACAGGGTTGAATGAAACCCTCTCGCGCACTATATTGACGGTGGGCACAACACTGCTCGCCGTGATCGCGCTCTTGGTGTTCGGGGGTTCGGTTATCGCCGATTTTGCCTTTACCCTGCTGATTGGTTTTCTTATTGGAACCTACTCGTCGATATTCATACTGGCTAACATAGTATCGGTGTGGGAAGAAAGATTCCCTAAGAAGAAAAAATAGTAAAACAGTTCAAGATAATATTGGCGACCGGGTGCTACATTGGCTATCTGCCAGTGGCACCCGCGACCTTTTCTTGCATAATCAGTATTGTTCTCTGGTATATATTGCTACCCTACAGCTCATTCTATATACTGACCGTAGCCGTGCTCTTCGCTCTCGGAGTCTACGTTTCCGGTGATCTGGCAAAGGAATGGGGTAAAGACCCGCGCCGTATCGTCATCGACGAGTATGCTACATTGCTCATACCGCTGTACTTCACCCCGCCGCGCATACTCCCGCTCGGTGTCACCTTCTTGCTCTTCCGTTTTTTTGATATCGTGAAACCGCCACCGATCAGGAATCTGGAAAATATCAAGGGCGGTTGGGGTATCATGCTCGATGACCTGGGGGCCGCGGTATTCACCGCGATAATCATCATCATCTTAAGAAGTGTCGCATTCGTGTACTAAAAACATGGACCTAGAACGTCTGATTCAACAGATTGCCAGACTGCTTAAGGCAAGAAAGCTGACCATAAGCGTTTGCGAATCTTGCACGGGCGGCATGCTCGGTGCAGCTCTCACCAGGGTATCCGGTAGTTCCGAATACTTCTTGGGTGGAATCATCGCATATGCCGATGCTGTGAAGAAGAAGGTCGTCGGTGTAAAAGCCCGGGTTCTGGGGCGTTATGGGGCAGTGAGTGCTGAGAGCGCGTGTGAAATGGCGCGGGGTGTTCAGCAGAGACTGCAATCAGACATCTCAGTCGCGGTGACCGGCATTGCCGGCCCAACGGGCGGGTCAGTAGAAAAGCCAATCGGCACGGTGTTCATTGCAATAGCCCGGGACAAGGGCGTCCGCGTAAGGCGGTTCAGGTTCAAGGGTACGCGTGAGCGTATTCGGCGCTCAGCTTGCCTGCGTGCCCTCGAGTTGCTGAAACAAGAACTGCGCAATGCCTGAATCTGAAACGCAACGCACTGATCATCAGGGACAATTGGGTAAGTCTCTGAAGAAGTCGGCTCAGACCATGGCCCGGCTGCTCCCGATAATTATCAGCGCCCTCCTCCTGCTCAGTCTATTCAACAATCTGGTACCCCGGTCATTCTATGTCGCATTGTTCAAGAGAAGCCTGCTGCTTGACTCGATTATGGGTAGCCTTGTCGGCAGCATTTCTGCGGGCCATCCCATGACAAGCTATATCCTGGGTGGTGAGTTCTTGAGGAATGGCGTGGGCATCAGTGCGGTCACTGCGTTTCTCGTCGCATGGGTAACCGTGGGAATCGTGCAATTGCCCGTGGAGATCATGATCCTGGGCCGCCGGTTCGCCATAGCCCGAAACCTGAGTGCGTTCGTGTTTGCGGTTACGGTCGGCATTGTGACCATGTTGATACTCCGTGTAATCTGATGAAGAAACCGGGTACCAAGACCAGGGGCGGATGGCTATTCTTGTTGGGAGTAATCCTGGTCTATGTTATCGTTCTCCTGGTAAACCCTGCGCTCTTTTCCAAGAGCATGGGTTTCTTTGCCCGCATCTTCTTGCAGATACTACCGATTTTTGCGCTCGTTTTCGTCTTGATGACCTTATCAAACCTCTTCATAGACCGGCCGGTGATCGTCCAGTACTTCAAGAGGCCTGGAATCGGCAAATGGTTTTTCGTGATCGTCGCCGGCATAGTGTCAACCGGGCCGCTTTACGTGTGGTATCCCCTGTTAGCAGAACTGAGGGACAAGGGTGTGGGGTATGGATACCTTGCCGCCTTCCTATACAATCGCGCGATCAAGGTTCCTTTACTCCCCGTGGCCATCTTCTATTTCGGCCTGAAATACATAGTAGTGCTCACCGTACTGATGATCGTATTCTCGGTCATACAGGGGATATTCATAAACCGAATAATACCCGCAGAGCATTGATGCGTGCCTTCAGCGTTCCTCTTGAGACGGTCGGATGAAGACGATCGAACTGCTTTCCTGGAATGTGAACGGAATCAGGGCCGTGTATCGGAAAGGGTTTCTCGATTGGTTCGAAAAAGCCCGACCCGACATCCTGTGCGTGCAGGAAACCAAGGCCACCCAAGAGCAATTGCCCGAGGAACTGAAGGAGATCGACGACTACATCGTGTATTATGCCGCGGCCAAGAAAAAGGGTTACAGCGGCGTTGGTCTATTCACGCGGCCTAGGCCGGGATACTTACAAGAGGGGTTGGGTAAGAAGAAATATGATGTTGAAGGCAGGGTAATCATCGCTGATTATGATGCCTTCCTCCTTTTCAATGTCTACTTCCCTAACGGTAAGCTATCAAAAGACCGTTTGCAGTACAAGATGGCATTCTACAATGAATTCCTGAGTCGTGTCGATAAACTCCGGCGCAAGG
>JASFEK010000056.1:0-9724 GCA_050124875.1 Caldifarciminota bacterium
CTGGCTCGATTGGGGTATGGGTCAAAGTAGTGAGGCATCGGTTACCCCTGATTACCGGATAACCCGACTCGCCGATCTGCTGCATATTGTGGCTGGCGGACGAGCGGCTAGCGGATAACCACTACTTTCTTTTCTGTTAGCAGCTGGTCCCGTATGTAAACACGCATGAAATACACACCGGGAGTCTTGATCTCTATGTGTGCGTCATTTTGCACCGTGACCAGGCGGCCGTTAACATCGTATATCTTGATTGTGTACTCATTCATGCTGAGTTGAACCGTGAATCGCCCGCGATTAGGATTGGGGAAGCGTATTGTGTTCGTTACGCCGGTTTTGACAATTTCCTGAATGCCCGTGGAATAAGTATTAAGAAAAAGGAAATTGCCTCTGCTTTCATTCCAGTTGGTCACGATAAGATCCAGGTCCAGGGAATATGTGTAGTCGACCCATAGCGTTTCTGGTTGAGTGCAAATATCGGCCACTGATACCCATCCATCAGTATGCGAGAAGCAGTACTCGTGGAGGCTCAAGGGTCCGCTATTCCTCCTTACCTGGATGATGTTTCTTAACCAGCGGTTATTGAGGTAGAATACCCTACTCGTTGAATCCACAACATGCAGCTCATCAGTCACGAATGCTGTTACGGTATTATCAACGTCGCCGAAACTGATATTTTCACACACCAGATGATAGGAACTCGGTGGAATCCATGACCAAGATGGGGCCGACGGTAGGGTAGCCGAAACATTTTCAAAGATCTTGACTGCTTCCCACCAGCCGCCGGCGGCAAGGTCGAGATCACCGTCGCGGTCAACGTCACCTAAGGCTACGCACGAGTAATAGAGCAGGCTCTGGCTGGTCCAGGCAGCCAATGTGTCGAGGGTTGTCCCGCTGTTAAGATACAGCTCACAAATACTGGTGCCGCCGGTTTGCGCATTGTTAGCGCATACCATGTCCTGGTCTCCGTCGTTGTCGATGTCGCCAAAGGCGATCTTGAGTGTTCCCAGACTATTGGCTGATTCCCAGAAGGGAGTATTTTCCAGTGTACCACCTGCGTTGCGGTAAATGACGTTCGGCCGGTGATGCCCGGCAAGGGCAAGGTCGAGGTCACCGTCTGAGTCGATGTCAACCCAAGCCACATCGTAGAAAAAGGATTCGATATTAGTTTCCCAAGCTGGTATTGTATCCAAGGAACCGCTGTTGTTCAAATATACCTTAGCGCGTTGCAGACTATCGGTGTATTCTTCGCCGCAGGCTACTGCCAGGTCTAGATCGCCATCACCGTCCATGTCGCCGAACGCACAAGCAAATGAATTATCCAGATCTGCTGGTTGCCACGCGGAATTCGACCCGAACGTGCCATTCTGGTTATAGTACAATTTGTCATATTGTGGAGTGGACGGATCCCCATAATTTGCCACGGCGAGATCCGGGTAGCCGTCGTAATTTACATCGCCGACACTAATGTGTGCGTTGTAACCGAAGTCATTGGAATTCCATGATGCGGTCCGCTCTAGAGAATCCGCGATATTGTAATATGCACGATTGGGTTCTTGCTCCATGTCATTGCCATTACCAGTCACAAAATCAAGATCACCGTCTAGGTCGATGTCGACCAGGGCACCGCCTGTTGAGTAGTCATCGTCGTTTGACTCCCAGTCAGGCTGATTAGGAAAAGGGATAATTAAGGTTAGGCAAAAAAGAATCTGAAACACATTACTCCTTTCGTTCGGTATGCTACTGAAGTATAGTAATTTCGACCGGAGTGTCAACCTAGGATACGTAATCAGCTTCACTTGTTCGCCACTTCCAGTAAAAGTCACGATAATATGAGCGACCAGCATTGACTTGTCGCTCACTATTAGTATAATCTACACTGATTATTACTACAATATCATATCGGTGAAAGAGAAGAGGGCAGTTATCTAGCACAATGAACAGAGACAATACGAAGGGGTTTTTGTACGCACTGGGTGGCACACTGCTGGTGTCAACCAACTATATTACTGCCAAGTACGGATTGAAGGGATTCAATCCTGAAACATTCAGTCTGGTCTGGACACTCGCCGCAAGTTTCTATGCTTTGATCGCTGTAATAGTCTCTGGGAGGGTGAGGGAACTCGCGATCCCCAAAAAAAAGGTGCGCAGTATCCTGCTTCTCGGTTTGGCGACCGGCAGCGGAATGGTTCTTGCATGGAGCGGACTGTCCTTGCTTGATCCATCGTTTGCTTCTTTCTTGTGGCGGTTCTCTCCGGTTCTGATCATCATCCTGAGTGTCTTCATCCTTGGTGAGCGGCTGCGATTGATCGAGGTTGTACCCATTGGTATCATGGTGCTCGGCGGAGCAATGACGACCTATGGCCGCTGGCACATTGTGGGCACGGGTGTTATACTTACGTTGCTCGGCTGCGTTGCCGTAGCCGTGCAAATGCTTGTCGTGAAGTTGAATGTGAAAGAGATTCATCCCAATGTTCTGGTATTCTACCGGGTCAGCCTTGCTGCTTTATTCATCGCGCTGTGGTCAGCGATGGCCGGCAAACTGAATTTTGAGATCAGTGCGCCCCATCTGGCAGTGACGCTGCTTGGTGCGTTTCTTGGACCATGCGCCAGCTTTCTGTTGACCTTTCGTTCCTATCGCTATTGGGAACTATCGCGTTCGAGCATTGTGCTGACCGCGCAGCCGCTATTCGTGTTGCCGATGGCCGCTCTTGTTTTCGGGACGATACCGACCGGCTTGGAACTCGCAGGTGGTTTTGTGATCCTCGGCGGTGCTTTCTTCCTGGTATTGTTACATCGCGCTCAGATAATTCAGTAATACTGGAGCAGCGTAGTCTTGACAAATACTACGGTAGTTGTATAATCTGAAAAAGTAACCATACATTTGTATAGAATGATGATATCCATAGCAGCAGAAAGGGGGTGAAACGAATGGAATACGGCGGACAGGAAACATTCTGGTCAGCATATGGCATTTTCTGGGTGATTATATATGTGTACTACGCAATCTGCCTGATGATGATCGCGAACAAGACGAATACACCGAACTCCTGGCTCGCTTGGATCCCTATTGCCAATATTTACCTGATGTGTAAGATTGCCGGTAAGCCGGGTTGGTGGGTAATACTATTCTTGATTCCTTTCGTGAATATCGTCATCGCGATAATAGTCTGGATGAAGATAGCAGAAGCCAGGAACAAGCCGGGTTGGATTGGTATACTGATGATCATTCCTTTTGTGAACCTTATCATCCCAGGTTATCTGGCTTTTTCTGATTAGCCTAGGCAAAAGCAGGAATTAGCGTCGGGTGTTCAGATCCTAACGGGTTTGAGCACCTGATTGCTATGTTTGGTATGTCTTTCCGGGGACGATACGGATTACGTGCTGTTCTTTGAAACCGATTCCATGAAGGCACGGACACTCTTGAGAAGCTCGTCGTATTTCTTCTTGAGCTCGGCATACATGGTTTTGTAGTCTTGTTCGCGCTCGGCCGGCGCCTTCTCCTCGGGTGGTTCGGTGGTATCGGTCTCTTCTTCATTCAGGAGAGCCTGGATAGATGTGATAACTTCGTCGTCCTTTTCCGGGTTCTCTTGTTCTGTACTCTGTGCTGGTTGTGCTTCTAGAAAGCCTTCTTCTTCAAGCCATTGGCGCGGGTCAACGAGCTCTTGTGGCTGCTGGATTTTCAGCCATGTCTCGCGGGCCCGCTCATAGTCGATCACCAGTTCCGGACATGCTTTTTGTATGACTTCTAGATAGCGGTTCGGAAATCCCAAATCCTTATCTGCATACTCGATGACTTTGTATGTGCGGTGCTGGCTCATAAAAGCATGCTTGGCATCCTCTTCGCCGTGCTTGAAGATGCCGATGACCGGGGGAAGGCCAATGTTCAATCTTTGACAAACCCGCTCGATAATGTGTTTCGAGAGCATCTCTGAAAGCAGATTCACGTTGGCCACGATGAGATCCAGGTCGTTCTTGTATTTGAGTATCATCTGCAGGCATTGCTGTATGGAGTCTACGCCGATAAGGCGTTCACGACTGACCAGATCGGCCAGGTTCTTACGTATTTCTTTGTCCGGTTCAATCAATATAATCATACTCTAACGTATTATAGAGCAATTACGGTATTTGTCAAGAATTTCAGTACACTTAAATCTCATATAGAGAGGTATACAGTAGAGAATGGAGTATTTCGACACTTAAGTCTTGACGAGAATGGAAATATCAGTATAATTCGTTAAAGGAGGAAGGATGAAGCGATTTCTCGTTTTATGCATATTTCTCGGTTTTGTGCCGGCATTCGCGCTCTTGAGCCCGGATCTGGCAATGATCATTGAGCAAAAAGAGGTGAGCGAACTAATACCAGTGGACATCGTCTTAGAGGAGCAGATCGATGTTCGATTGTTGAAGGCCGAGGTTGCACGGCTGTCAAAGGCACAAAAGCGTGCCCGTGTTGCCGAAATACTCCGGTCCTTTTCGGCTGTACACCAGGCTAGGCTGCTTGAATATCTTGAAAGTATGGAGCGTCAAGGCAAGGTATCTGACATAAAATCCCTCTGGATACACAACGGAGTGTATTGTCGAGCAACCAAGGATGTCATCATGGCGGTACATCTCAGGAAAGATGTCGAATACGTCGACTATGACCTTAAACCGATGGAGCTGCCTAAGCCTGAGCATGCCGCGGCGGCGCCAGACGTCACGCGTGAAATAGCCTGGGGTGTGCTGAAAGTGCGGGCAGAGCAGGTCTGGTCGCTCGGTTTCACGGGACACGGCGTCGTGGTCGGGGTGATCGATACCGGTGTGAATTACAATCATGTCGACCTTGCTGGCCATATGTGGACTGACCCGAACTACCCGAACCATGGTTGGAACTTTGAATTCAATAACAATGACCCGATGGATGTGAGCGGTCATGGTACACACTGCGCCGGTTCGATCGCTTCAGATGGTACAGCCGGCTCGCAATGCGGTGTTGCTCCCGAAGCACAGATAATGGCGTGCCGGGTGCGCACAGTTGCCGATTCGGTTGCCGAAGAACAAGTCTTCTCGGCAATGCAGTTTGTTGTTTCACCCCCGGCATCACCGACGAACGGGGGAGACTTGATTTCGATGTCATTGGGTTGGCAGTACCAGTGGGGGCCACGCCGGGCCACATGGCGTCAGAGTTGCGATAATGTCGGCGCTGCCGGCATAGTCATGTGTATTGCCGCGGGTAACGAACGCACCAGCAATACGCCTCCGAATGCCGTACGCTGCCCCGGTGATGTGCCACCGCCCTGGCAGAATCCGGAAAACGGCGCGGCAGGGGCATTGTCTGCCGTCGTCACCGTGGGTGCAACTGATATCAATGATTTGATAGGAAGTTTTTCTAGTCCCGGTCCCGTGACCTGGCAGAGCATTTCGCCTTACAATGATTATGCTTATCCGCCCGGTCTTACGTGTCCGGATGTTTCCGCACCCGGGGTGAATATCAAGTCCTGTGCCTACAACAACAACACTGGCTATGTCGACGGCTGGAATGGCACGTCAATGGCTACACCCCATACCGCAGGCGTTGTTGCCCTCATGCTAGAAAAGAACCCCGACCTTACGCTGCTCGAGATTGACAGCATTCTTGAGACTACGGCGATAGACCTGGGCGTGGCGGGTAAGGATAATGATTTCGGTGCCGGCCGGATCGACGCCCTGTTTGCGGTGAATGCTACGCCCGAGGCTGGTGCTCCAGAAACACCCAGCATTATTAGCCCATTTGAATATGCGAAGCTTTGTACTCAGACACCTACGCTTCGGTTCATGACCAATGATCCGCAGAGTGATGATGTAATGTACCGTGTCTACTGGGATACTGATACATCATTCTCTTCGCCCGACAGCACGACCACCGGTACTTACCCGAGTGGTGCAGTGGCTAGTTTCGTGTTTCCTGTCTCATTGACTGACGGCATGACGTACTGGTGGCAGGTGCGCTCCGCCGATACTACTTCCTCGGGTTCTTGGTCAGGTTTGAGCGAATGGCGGTCGTTCACGATCGACACTGCATTACCGAGTAACTCGTGTTCCTGGTTTCAGACAACCGGTGCCCAGTTCACTGGCGATGGCTTTTTCGGTACTGAAATACAGGGCGATAGTGTTATTCTTCTACCACTTGGGTATGTTGAGGATACACTGCTCTTCGAGGATTTTGAGACCGCAGGAATTCCCGCAGGCTGGACTGTTGTTGACGGTAACAGTGATGGTGTGCAGTGGACCGTCGGGACGACCGGAGATCTGAGCAGCTATACGCCACCAAGCTATGGTGTCCAGTACGCCTATTATTCTGATGACGACGCGGGCAGTGGTACGATTAACTACAATGAGGAGTTGATATCACCAGCACGGAATGTTCCAGGCAGCGCGAGTAATCTCTCGATTGAATATGGATACGGGTTCCGGCAGTATCAGAGCGGTGAGATTCTCGATGTGCGGGTACGTTTCTTCAACGGCTCCTGGGGCAGCTGGACAACTATCGCGAGCTATACTTCTAGTGCTAATGGGACAGAAGCAATCGATCTTACTCCGTATCTTCCGGCCGATTCAGTGCAGTTTGATTGGATGTACCATGACGAGACTTCGTCATCCCACTGGGGTTGGGCTGGCGCATGTGATAATATAGTCGTCACCTATTCATACACTTTCACAAATGACCAGGGTACCTTGACCGGTACGCCGGTCGCTCACAGTGATTTATCGGCGGTTTACGGACGGTCGCATTGGGGTCAGGCATTGTGGCGTAAGGCCAGTTCTGGAGACTCAATTGGTATTCAGGTTGAGTATTTCAATGGTTCCTGGCAACAGGTTCCTGATATGGATCTGCCGGGAAATTCCACTGGATTCTTCACGAGTACGGAAAACGGCAGCATCACATTGTCAAGCTTGGATACACTTACTTACGGCACTTTGCGGCTTCTTGGTATTTTCCAGCGCATAAATGATGAGTCTCCGAACAATCCGGCATTACTCGATTGGGAACTCGGGAATCTTGCCGGTGGCGAAACCGTGCCTCCCGAACCGTTCAGCCTTGTTTCTCCAGCGGATTCAGCAATTTTCTCAAATCCCAGGCCGGCTTTCGTATGGCACTCGACATATGATACGGGCAGCGGACTACAGGGTTATCGTGTCTATATTGGCGGGCAATTGCGCCACACGACAACAGATACCTCGTGGACAGCAGATTATGATTTGCCTGAGGGGTACAGCTCCTGGTATGTTGCCGCCTATGATAGTGCGAATAATTCACGCAATTCAAATGAAACATGGTATGTCGGCGTCGACATAACCCCACCTGCCGCAGTTGTGCTCGTTAGTCCGTCTGATAACTGCTACTTGAATAACGGTAACGTCAATTTTGTCTGGCATGAATCGAATGATAACCTGAGCGGCGTTCAGCACTACACCTTACAGTATGCACTGAACAGCGCCTTCACCCAGGGGCTGGTAGAGACAACCTGCGTTGACACCACGTTCACGGTTACGCTGGCGGATACGATATATTACTGGCGCGTCAAGGCTACTGATGCGGTTAACAATGAAGGTACGTTCTCTCCGGTTTGGCAGTTTGAGATCGACACACAGATGCCCGCGGCGCCAACTCTCGTTGCTCCGGTTGGTGGCGGCTGGTTGAACGATGCTTCTGTGAATTTACAGTGGTCCACGGTTACGGCTATTGTTGGAGGTCATAATCAATCCCCGGATTTTCGTGCACCGATCCGTTATGTACTACAGATTGACGTGACGACGAACTTTACCTCTCCGGTATATGTTGATACCCTGAGTAGTGCCATGACAACGGTTTCCATGGTCGAGAATTTCTATTACTGGCGCGTCATGGCATATGACCTGGCCGGAAACCAAGGTCAGTATTCAACGATCGATAGTTTCGGCGTTGACGTGAGCGGACCGTCCACTGTTTCTCTAATACAGCCCAGCAACAACGGGTATTTGAATAACAGTACGGTCAACTTCACCTGGCATAATGCGACTGATAACTTGAGCGGGGTGAACCAATACATCGTGCAGTATGCCCTCAATAGCGCATTCACACAGGGACTTGTCGAGACGACAATGGTTGATACGACCTTTACTCATATTCTGGCGGAAACGACGTACTACTGGCACGTCATGGCGGTTGATGCGGCAAACAACTCGGGTTCATTTTCCGCGACTTGGCAGTTCGAGATCGACACCCAGTCGCCATCAATACCCAACCTGGTTACACCGACCGGCGGTATTTGGCACAGCGATACTGTGCTGGATTTTGAGTGGTCACCAGTCACAAACATCGTCAATACCGGCCAGGGGATGAGTGCCGTTCATGATGGTGAAGCACCCGCGATACCCCTGTCACCGGTGCAATACGTAATCGAGATCGATACGAGCGCTCTGTTCAGCACACCGCTCTTCATTGATACATGTGCAAGTACTACCCTGCCGGTCGTACTCGGTGAGAACTTCTACTTCTGGCGGGTCCGCGCTTTCGATATGGCTGGCAATCAGGGGCAATACTCAGACCATGACAGCGTGGGAGTAGATGTGTCGCCACCCCAGATTGACTCAACGACCGTATGGGATGACACCACATTCGTCGGTCCATTTGAGGTTATGACTTGCGTGTATGATGACCTATCAGGGACCGACTCGGTGCTACTACACTACAAGCGCGATCAGGATCCAACATGGGTCTGTGTGACAATGCACGGCGTAGCAGCTGACTGGTACGTGGATACGATTCCTGCGGTCAGTGGTTCAAATGATAGTGTGCGTTACTACGTCGAGGCTGTGGATATGGCACAGCCTGGTAATCAGGCATTCGATCCCGCTGGCGCTCCGGCAAACTATTACGGCTTCCTCATAAACCTAACTGGCATCGATGAAGTGATCGCGGAACGTGCGGGTTTCCGTTTCAGTATCGGACAAAATCCCGCGCGTGACAGGGTCGTCTTGAGTGTCTCAATGCCAGCCAGTGCAGCGGTTGAGATGCGTGTATATGATGTTTCCGGCCGGATGATCGGGATGCCGGTTTCTGGATATCTGCCAGCTGGCAACCATATCATAGACTGGATTCCCAAAGTCAGTAATGGTATCTACTTCTATACTCTCGAATCACCGTGGGAGCATAGGTCTGGCAAGATAATTTTGGTCAAGTAAATATTTCGCTTCTGTAGCAACTGCCTGACACGGCATTGCTTCTTCCATCCATGACCCCGCCCTTTCCACCAGAAGGGCGGGGTCACTCACTTAACGATGTACGCACAATGCTTCACGCCAAACACTCGACGGAATGTGCTTTTTGATGAAGATAAATGTAGTTGACTACTTCATTAGGCAATTGTGAAACAAATTTACTGGATTGCTTGGTTCCTCTGATCGAGTCAGAGGGCAGGTTTGCCGGGCAATGACGGGGAAATAAAGCTTGCCCCGCCCTCCGTTGATGGAGGGCGGGGCTTAGTTTGTTATCTTACGAGTATGAGTTTGTGGACTGCGGCTTGGTTATCGGCTTCGAGTTTCAGGAAGTAGACACCATTAGACACCGTACGGTTGCTGAGATCCTTGTTATCCCAGTACACCGACTTCTCACCGGCCGGCTGCTGAGCGTTGACCAAGGTCTGAACCAAGCGACCCATGCCATCATACACCTTCAATGACACATGACTCGGGGTTGTCGTACTGTAGGCGATCGGCATACGGC
>JASFEK010000057.1:0-9706 GCA_050124875.1 Caldifarciminota bacterium
GTGGATATCGGGTGAGGTAATATCCTCGGCTATTTCATATTGTGGATGCAGACTCAATGCTCTCTTGAAATGCACTATTGCCAAAGGCTCATCGCCGATTGCGACATAGTTGAAGGCAAGATATTTATTGACTTCAAACTTGGAGATTTCATCACATTCATGGAGGATACTATCGAGTGCTTTAATGGATTTCGTGTACGCTCTGCTTTCGTAGTAGTCTATCGCCATATTGAGAGCATCGTTGCACGGTTCTCTTCTGTTTGCTTCAGAGAAACAGAAAGAAGCATGGATCATGAACAGGATGCTGAGGGTTCTTCTCAATCGTGCCTCCTTGGAAATCGCACAAACGTACTAAACGGTCATTTGTTCATTAAATCATATCAGTTCTTGTCAAAACAGACTCACACAAGGCTCACAGCGATTTGATGGAATCAGGCAAAGAGATTATCCTGATTAGCGATGATTACCCCTTCTTTCGATGGATAAATCAATGCAAATTCAAGGAAATAGACCGTAAGCATATAGATTCTACATGTCTGGGACGGTCAGTCAAGTGTCGTAGTCTTGAGATTTGCTTCTTCGAGACTTAAATATACTGTTGACTTTTTTGGAAAACTATATAGAATTCATTAATCATGAATACGGGGACATTTATCTTATTGATCGGGATCGCGTCGCTGATGCTTATCCTGATCTTCGTTACGATATCCAGTCGCCGTGGTAAGGGCGAGCCCAAGAAGAAAGGGCAAATTGATATTATCACAGATGAACTCAACCGGCACAAACGCGAGAATTATCATCTAAAAGCCGAGCTGAAACGGCTGAACTCCATGAACAACTTGTTCTTTGCATCTATGATACGTCTTACGGCACGCTTGAACCCTGAACAGATCGCTAATGAAACTACTGGTTTGCTCGTCAATTACTTGGAAATCAATGAGCTTGCAGTCTTTCTTTATGACGAGAAGGGCAAGCGTTTGAATGTTGTTGCCTCACGTGGCCTGAATGACAACTGGATACCTAAGATCGTATACGCACTGGGTGATGGCAAGGTGGGGCTGGCTGCTGAGAAGAGATTACCGATCGGACGCAGAGAGTTTGATTTCTTCGGTCAGAAAAAGGAACCGTACCAGGTTTTTGACCCGGATATCTGTTATCCGTTGATATATCAGGATAAACTTTTCGGTGTGCTGGCAATTTGCCGGGGGAATGATTTCGAGGAAAGGGAAAAGAACCTGCTGGGTGTTGTTTCGACGATGACTGCAGTGGCGCTCAATAACACCCGCAGTTTTGAAAGTATTTCATTCTCAGCATCCACTGACCCGCTGACCAAGCTATTCAACATTGGCTATTTCAAGGACCGATTGCAGGAAGAGCTGAATCGAGCCCGACGCTTTCAGCACAGTGTTTCTGTAACGATTATTGACCTGGATAAATTCAAGGATTTCAATGATTCATTCGGACATCAGGCCGGAGACCAGTTGTTGATCAAACTGGCCAAGGTTTTCAAAGACCACTTTGAGGATACCGATACCATTGCCCGCTATGGTGGTGATGAATTCGTTATCATGTGTCCTGAGATAAAGAAGCAGGATGCGGCGCGGATTGTGGGCAATTTGCTGCATGATTTAGAGATGTATGATTTTGGACGCGTAAAATCAGGCAGCAAGATCACCTTCTCAGCAGGTGTTTCGTCTTTCCCGGATGATGGCAGCACCGTATCAGAATTGGTCAAATCGGCTGATGAAGCATTATATGAAGCAAAAGGCATGGGTCGAAACACCGTGCGGATACATTACCCCAAGGTTGAAAAGATCTAGCTACTCCGTGATGTCCAAAATACCCACTTGATTGCATTTGTCATAGGGTTATAATCTCTCAATATTACGAGGCAGAAATGGAAACAATTGCAGGGAAGTTGATCAAAGCAATCAGCAAATATGCCCAGCGGCGAATCATCCTGATGGAAGTTTGCGGCACACACACGATGGTGATCGCAAAGTCAGGCATCCGTTCAATGCTACCGGAGAATATTATGTTGCTCTCCGGTCCTGGTTGCCCGGTATGTGTCACGCCCCAGGAGACGATCGATTACGCAATTGCGTTGAGCCAGGAAAAGAACGTCATCATTACGACCTTCGGCGATATGGTTAGAGTACCGGGAACCGAGGATAGTCTTGAATCTTCGTCGCCGAGAATCGTCTACTCACCGCTGGACGCACTCAAGATCGCGCAGGAGAATACAGGTAAAGATGTTGTGTTCATTGGCGTAGGTTTTGAAACTACTTCGCCCACCATAGCAGCGACGGTTGTGGCGGCGCGGAATGCGAATCTAAAGAACTTCTATGTGCTGCCGGCATTCAAGGTCATACCTCCAGCTTTGGATTTCATTGCTGGGTCTTCCCGTATCAATGTCAACGGGTTTATACTACCCGGGCATGTGTCGGCCATAATCGGAAGCAAACCATATGAATTCCTTAGTGACAAATATAGGCTGCCTGGTTGTGTTACCGGCTTTGAGCCAATTGATATCTTGCAGGGTATTTTGACTCTCAGTAAGCAGGTAGTGGAAGATAAGCCGGCGATATCAATCGAATATGAAAGGGTCGTGAAACCTGAAGGTAATGTAAAAGCTTTAGAGTTGATGCATAATGTGTTCAGCATTTGTGACACAAGGTGGCGTGGAATCGGTTCGATCCCGCAATCCGGTTTAGAATTCTCTGATGAATTCCAGGATTACGACGTCCGCAAGAAATACCGTATCAAGGTGCCCAAATCAGTTGAGCCCAAGGGCTGCATATGCGGTAATGTGCTGCTGGGTCTCAACATGCCCTTCGATTGCGCGCTCTTTGGTTCGAAGTGTACGCCATTAAGCCCGGTTGGTCCTTGCATGGTTTCTTCAGAGGGCTCATGCGCGGCGTATTACAAGTACGGACAAGGGAATAAAGGGTTCGGAGAAGGCTCAAAGCCCCGAACGCACTAACGTGCTACGGGATGCTGAATTCTTCATGTAAATTGAAATTTCGGAACAATTCGCAACGGCTAAGAGGGCGAAACCTCGTTAGCTTAGCCGTCCGATTTTCCAGTGCAAATAGAGGATGTGAGAAGAGCAGGTATACACTCAATTGATTAAATAAAGACCGGCAGTGTCATGAAAAAGATCACCAAGGTTTTGGTCAAGAAATTCTACGGGCTCTTGGCGCCGTGCCGAGTGTGCCCGCGTGAGTGTGGTGTCGACCGGTTGAACGGTGAGACCGGGAATTGCCGTGCCGGCTTGAAGGTGAAGGTATCATCGTTTCATCAGCATTTTGGTGAGGAACCACCCTTGGTCGGACAACATGGATCGGGTACGATTTTCTTGACCCACTGCAATCTGCATTGTGTATACTGCCAGAACTATGAGATAAGCCAGCTGGGTCTGGGGGCTGAGACCACGCTCGAGGAACTGGCCCAGATGATGTTGAATCTACAAGGGCGAGGTTGTCACAACATCAACTTTGTCACGCCCACACCCTGGGTACCACAGTTGGTCGAAGCCCTGGCGATTGCTCAGGAGCAGGGTTTGGATCTGCCCATCGTTTACAACTGTGGCGGGTACGAATCGGTTGAAACGCTGAGGTTGCTTGAGGGAATTGTCGACATTTACATGCCTGACATCAAGTATGCCGAGAATGACAATGCACTCAAGTATTCTGCAGTGGGCAATTATTGGGATGTGGTCCGGCCTGCGTTGAGAGAAATGCACCGCCAGGTAGGGGATCTGTTTGTTGAAAAAGGTATCGCACAGAGAGGTCTGCTGATAAGGCATCTTGTCCTTCCCGATAGAATCGCGGGTAGCATACAGTGCTTTGCCTTTATCAAGCGTTATCTATCGGCCAGGACAACCGTAAATGTGATGGCCCAGTACTATCCTACCTACAATGCTGGGCAGTACCCTGAGATAAACCGGCGCATCACAACGCAAGAATACCGCGAAGCAATCGCCGAACTTGAGAGAATCGGTTTGGATGAGGGCTTCAGACAGACCATAGACACATTATTCAGACATATCGTGCCGGAATGGACTGATGATCTGAAAAACACTTCCGGCGGCTAACCTCTCCGTAGGCAGTGATTAATATGCTGGTGAGTTGGCTCTTCAGCAAAACCTAATGAGTATTGACTTTAATCGGATTCTGGATATGCTTGCACAAGTAATGTTCTAACAAGGCAAAAACGCTTTAAGGCCAAAATCAATGCACCATGTTCAATAGGTAAGGAGGATAAATTGAAGGTCCATGAGTACCAAGCAAAGGAGATATTCAAGAAATACGGAATTGTGACCCCCAAGGAAAAAATGTGTCGAACAGTCGAAGAAGTTGCTGCGGCTGCACAAGAGATTGGTATTCCCTGCGTCATCAAAGCTCAGGTTATGGTCGGTGGCCGCGGCAAGGCCGGCGGAATCAAGATCGCGAAGGACGAGAAAGAGGTCAAGCAGTACGCCGAGCAAATTCTGGGTATGGAGATCAAGGGCATTCCGGTCAAGAAGGTGCTGGTTTCAGAAGCAATTGATATTGGGAGCGAGGCCTACCTGGGGATTATTGTTGACCGGACCGAAAAGAAGACGGTCATCATGGCCTGTAAGGAAGGCGGGGTAGAAATCGAGGAGATTGCGCGCCAGAAACCAGAAGCCATTTATAAGGTTTATGCAGATTCCCTGATGGGGCTCATGTCGCACAAGGCACGGGAAGTTGGTTTGTTCCTTTATGAAGATCCCAAGGTAGCGTTTGAATGCGCCTCTATAACTTCAAAACTGTACAAACTTTTCCTTGAGCTGGATTCTTCTTTGGCTGAGATCAATCCGCTTGTCCTGGACAAGTCGGGGCGATTGATTGCCCTGGATGCGAAGATCAATTTCGATGATAATGGTCTCTTCCGTCACGCGGATGTTGAAAGCATGCGTGATCGCGAGAGTGAGGATGAGAATGAACTCACCGCGCGTGAGCAGGATCTATCGTATGTCCGCCTTACTGGCAATATCGGCTGCGTGGTCAACGGTGCTGGTTTGGCAATGGCGACGATGGATTTGGTCAAGCATTTCGGCGGGGAACCGGCGAACTTTCTTGATATTGGGGGTTCATCTTCGCCCGAAAAAGTAATGAATGCATTACGCATTCTGCTCAAGGACGAGAACGTCAAAGTGATTTTCTTCAACATTTTCGGCGGCATAACACGATGTGATGATGTTGCCATGGGAATTCTCGAAGCAAAGAAGACATTGAGCATAACCCAGCCTATTGTTACGCGTCTTACCGGCACCAATGAAGATAAGGCAATGGAGATACTGAAAGAAGCAGGGCTAATCTTCGCCCAGACAATGGATGAAGGTGCTCAGAAAGCAATTGCGCTTTTGAAGTGAGGCGAGAGGAGCAAGATGAGTATTTTTGTTGACAAAAACACTAAACTGGTTGTGCAGGGTATTACCGGTCGTGACGGTAGTTTTCATACAACTCAAATGATCAAGTATGGCACTAACGTAGTCGCCGGTGTGACTCCTGGTCGGGGTGGGCAAAAGGTCGAGAATGTTCCGGTCTTTAATAGCGTGGCAGAGTCGGTTGTGAAAACCGGTGCCAACACATCCGTGATTTTTGTGCCTGCCAAGTTTGCTCCGGACGCGATTTACGAAAGTGCGGATGCTGGTATCAAGTTGATTATCTGCATATCCGAAGGTATTCCGGCATTAGAGATGGTGAAGGTCGTTGCCTACTTGCAGGACAAGGATTGCCGGCTCGTCGGACCAAACTCGCCTGGTGTTGTGTCACCTGACGACACAAAGGTCGGAATTTTGCCGGGACACATATTCAAGAAAGGTAGTGTGGGTGTCGTGTCACGTAGTGGTACCCTGACCTATGAAATAGTCGATCATATTACCAAATCCGGGCTCGGTCAATCGACCTGTCTAGGCATCGGTGGAGATCCAGTTATCGGTACGAAGTTCATTGAGTGCCTGCAATTGTTCAAAGACGATAAGGATACCGAAGCAGTCGTGCTTGTGGGTGAAATCGGTGGTCGAGATGAGCAGGACACGGCTGTGTATGTGAAACAGCATTTCAATAAACCAGTGTTTGGTTTCATCGCGGGCAAGACCGCGCCTCCGGGAAAACGTATGGGGCATGCCGGTGCGATTATCGCTGGTACCGCAGGAACTGCCGCAGAAAAGATCAAGGCGTTCGAGGACAATGGCATTAAGGTGGGTGAAACACCGGCCGACGTCGCCCGTTTGCTGAAAGAAAATCTGAAGTAGCAGTATTGGATGGTTCTCGACTCCGCCGCACTTTCTCGAAGATGCGTCGTCGCTCGAACATTAAGATGCTATATACTCTTCGAGCGAGCGTGGTGAGTCGAGAAGTTCTCTAGTAATTGCCGATCGTGACTTGGAAGTGGTACGTTTACATCATAGAGTGCGAGAATGGCACATACTACACGGGCATGACCTGGAAACCGGATTTGCGTTGGACTCAGCATCTGTCCGGTTTAGGGTCTAAATACACTCAACGACATAGACCCAAGAGACTAGCATATTTGGAAGAATACGATGATTTTGAACAGGCAAGGAAACGAGAGCGACAGATAAAGGACTGGCGACAAGAGAAGAAAAGGAAACTTATCGAGGGCAAATGGGGAAAGTGGTGAGGTCGAGAAGGGTTCTGAAGTTCTCGACTTTGCCGCACTCTCACGAAGATGCGTCGTCGCTCGAACATTAAGATGCTATATACTCTTCGAGCGAGCGTAGTGAGTCGAGAAGCATCCACGAAGTGTTCTCGATTCATCTTTCGACAAGCTCGAGATTCACTCGAACAGTATAGTTTGGTTATTCTTCGAGCGAGCGTGGTGAGTCGAGAAGCACCCACGACTAGTCGCTGCACCTTCAGTCTGTGACCTTACGATGATGTGTCTGAGGAAAGTCGGGGCGGTGGGATTTGAACCCACGACCTCATGGTCCCAAACCATGCGCGCTAAGCCACTGCGCCACGCCCCGAGTGTGCGTATTATAGCTGGCAAACAACCTCTGTCAACAGCAAAATAAGCCGATTTTCTTGACTTTATGCAGAATATCAGTATAATCAGCAATGCGGATGCTTATTCTGAGCAGTAAGAAGGCTCTGCAGAAGCAAATTGGAGACATCCGCCCCTTGGAAAAAACGATAAATGAATATATTGCGTCACGTGATGATTATCAGATATTGGTCTGTTATTATGATGAACCGGATCAATGCAGCATTGGGCCGGCTGAAGACGATGCGCAGGCGATCAGAGATTATGTCATGCGCTATGAGGAGAAGACCGGAGCAGTCGATTTCCTGCTCTTGTTAGGTGGTGACGAAGTTGTTCCTTTTTTTCGGCTGGATAATCCTTGCGATGATGCTGATGAAGAGGTGCTTTCAGACAATCCATATGCATCAAGGGATGGGAACTACATTATTCCCGAGCGCGTGTGTGCCCGTATCCCGGATGGTGGAAGCTCGGCTTATATGAACAAACAACTAAAGAAAGCAAAAGATACATTTCATGAATCATTTGGCTTGACGGCCGAGGTCTGGCAGCGTGCTTCAGAGAACGTGTTTCGGTCTGTCGGGGACCCGGAAGATCTGAAAATTTCGCCACCCGTAACGAGTGCTACGTTTAAGAAAGAATGGCTACAGGGGAAGGATTACCTGTATTTCAATATCCACGGCAGCAAGCTCTCGGCCAACTGGTATGGACAGGGAAAGGGTGATTATCCAATAGCCATGCAGCCCGTTCATATCGAACGCGCGGCAGGTATTGTCGCGTCCGAGGCGTGTTATGGTGCTTATGTTATCGATAAGACAAAAGACAACGCAATCAGCCTGAGATTTCTCGATGAGGAGAGTGTTCTTGGTTTCTGTGGTTCAACGACGATCGCCTACGGACCGGCAAAACCACCATCGAGTGAGGCTGATTTGTTGGTCAAATATTTCTTTGAGTATTTGGTACAGGGCATGACATTGGGTGAGAGTTTCAAGAACGCGAAGCTGGATTTTGCGCGCAAAGCGCTTCGGCGGCAAGGATTTCTCGATGATGACGATAAAAAGACCCTTCTTCAATTTGTCTTGTATGGCGACCCGACTTTGCGGATACGCACTGAAGATGGTGAGGAGATTGTATGATGATTGAACGCCGTCACATTGAGAAAGTCATGCAAAAAGTTGCGGAGGAATATCCAGAGTTCAGGGGCATTGAGCCAATGATCACGGAAAGAGAAATCAAGCCGCAGGATGAGATATTTCAGAAACTTGATATGGGTGTGCCAAAGCAGTTCCGGCATATTTACCGCCTGAAATTCATGAGGGTTATTGAGACCGAAGATAAGGTGCCGATTGACCGGATTCTGCTGGTGACCCTGGATGAGAATTTTGAGATCGTAAAGATAAGCGAGTCGAGATGATAAGGGGTACGGAAGACACAAGATACGCGTACGTGAACGGGATCATTAGAGCGCTTGAAGCGAAACTTCTGTCCAAGGGTCACTTTGACCGGTTGATCGCGGCGGATATTACCAGCTACAACACGATTCTCTCTGATACACCCTATGTAGGACCCGGCGATCTTGAATCGGGGATCAAGGAGGAAGAGGAAGCGATAAGATGTTTTTTTAACACGTATTGCCTGACTGATGAGGTGCGTTCTTTCCTCGATTGGCCAGAGCAGGTGCATAACCTGAAGGTGCGGCTCAAGGGCGGAACCGATGAACTATTATACGCCCAGGATACGGAAGCCGTGGAAACCTGGCCCGAAGTGGTCGAAGAGGTATCCCGTTTCGCGGTGGATAAGGACCCCTTTGTGCTCTCCACCAACCTCGATAAGATATTATGTCATTACCTCTATCAGACGTCGGATTTTGTGCCTTTTTTCAAGGGATATTTTCAGCTCAATTTTGAACTCGAGAACATCCGTAATTTTTTCAGGGCCAGGCAGTTTGAAAACAAGCGTGCCATTTTAGATCAAGTATACATACCGATCGGCCGTTTGGAGCTGAGATTTCTTCTGGAAAACCTTGAGGTTGCCCAGGATAACCTGGGGCGCAATTTCTTCAATACCCCCTACGCGTCGATTGTCGAAAAAGGCGGTGCTTACTTTGAAGAAAACGATTCCTTCTTGCGTCTGGAAAGGTTGTACGAGGAGCATCGACTCGGGTATCTTCAACAGGCAAGACGTATGACCTTTGGCGTCGAACCACTGTATGCATATTACCATTTCAGAATGAGCGAAATCAAGAAACTACGTCAAGTATATTGGGGTAAGTTGAATGAAGTGAGCGTTGATGATTTGAAGGAGAGTATTCCTGATGTCTGGTAATGCGATGGCGATTGTCGGCAAGCGGGAGACCGTGATGCCGTTTCGTGCGACCGGTGCAACGGTCGTATATGTGAAAGAAGGAGAGTGTGCAGATACTGTGCAGGAATTGATAAAAGAAGGCACAAAGATAGTGTTGTTCACTGAGGAATTCATTGATGAGTTGTCGGACATTTTGGCGAAATATCGTACCGCAACACTACCCTGTTTGATTCCAATACCATCGGGTCGCGGTAAGACGAAGATAGCGGTTGAAAGGATCCGGGGGGTGATAAAAAAGGCGGTGGGTGCAGATATATTCTTGGAGGAAAGATGAGAAAAGGCGAAATCACAAAAGTCTCTGGACCGCTCG
>JASFEK010000058.1:0-9545 GCA_050124875.1 Caldifarciminota bacterium
TTTTACCCGGGGCCTGGAGTGGGCGGACACTGCATACCGATTGATCCCTATTATCTATCTTGGAAAGCACGTGAATACGATTTCCACACCGTGTTCATCGAGTTATCCGCGCGCATCAACGAAGAAATGCCGTACTTCGTTGTCAATAAGACAATCGATGTACTCAGTAACGCCGGTACATGCCCGAACAAGGCAAAGGTTCTACTACTCGGGATGGCCTTCAAGCGCGACATATCGGATCTGCGAGATTCGCCGGCAATCAGGGTCTACCACATTATCAAACCGCGTGTCGCCACGGTCCATTACAACGACCCCCATGTGCCCGAACTGCGCACCGATCATGAAACCATGAAATCGGTTCCACTCACGCCAGCGACGATTAAGAAGTACGATGCCGTGGTCATTCTCACTGACCATTCGGCATACGACTACGCAATGATCGTCAAGAATGCCCGACTGATTATCGATACGCGCAATGCAATACAGGGTGGGCCAAAGGTATTCAAACTAGGAGCCAGAACACGCTGATTCTTACGCCTGCCCAGCTTCCCGCGTGACCTCACTGAATATCGTCGATTTTCCGGGCTAAAAAGCATTCCGGCCGCGACCCGCAGGTCGCGACCGGGAGGGGAAATGAATCTAGTAATTTGACAATATATTCTAGATATTAGTTTATTATATCCGCGACAGTTAATATGTCAAGAGGCACACCCAGGCCTCGTTGTGCGGTTTGGCAAGGAGATACGGTTTCGTTGGTCGTTTATCGATACCGACGATCAACGTAGCGCATGTCGAAACCGAATAACTTCACCATTACGCTTTCCGATCCACAAATAAATCCTGCTGCGAGAGTTTTGCGCGTTTCATCTTACGCATGCTGAAAACCTCACCTTCCTCGAAATCCCTGAGCACTTCTTTGGCACGGAGAATCACCGAGTCAGGCAAGCCGGCGAGCCGCGCGACTTGTATCCCGTATGACTGATCACTCGGCCCAGGACTCAACTTGCGCAAGAAGATAATTTCGTCGCCCCATTCCTTTACCAAGAAGTTGTAGTTCTTCACGCTCTTGAGAAAATCCTCGACCCTCGTCAGTTCATGGAAGTGGGTCGCAAAGAGCGTTCTCGGTTTTTTCCTTCCGTGCAAATATTCAACAACTGCCCAGGCAAGGGCGAGTCCATCATAGGTCGATGTTCCTCTGCCCACCTCATCAAGGATGACCAAACTCGCCTCACTGACGTTGTTCAGAATGTTCGCGGTCTCCATCATCTCGGCAAGAAAAGTACTCACCCCACGTGATATATCATCGCTGGCTCCGATGCGGGTAAAGATCTTGTCGACAATTCCGATCGTTGCCTCCTTAGCAGAGACAAAGCTGCCACACTGGGCCATGATAGTGATCAGCGCGATCTGGCGGAGATAGGTTGATTTACCTGCCATGTTGGGACCGGTGATGATCAATATTTGATTGCGGTCGCGATCAAGTGTCGAGTCATTAGGGATGAAACTGCCCTTTTCGAGAATTCTCTCCACCACCGGATGTCGGCCATCAGTGATCAACAGCTTCTTGTCGTTCGTAATAACGGGTCGCGCGTAGTTGTTGAGTGCCGCAACATGCGCAAAGGATTGGATCATATCCAGCAATGCGATCCCTCTGGTTGTTTCAAGGATCGCATTACTGCGCCTCGATACCTTCTCGCGAACGGCGACGAAGAACTCATGTTCGAGAGTTCGCGTCTCTTCTTCCGCATTGAGAATCTTTTCCTCAAATTCCTTCAGCTGCGAAGTGTAGTATCGTTCAACATTGGTCAACGTTTGCTTCCGGATATAGTTTGATGGTACCAGATGCAGGTTCGCCTTGGTCACCTCAATGAAGTAACCAAACACACTATTGTAAGAGATTTTAAGCGAACCGATCCCGGTCCTCTCACGTTCTTCTTGCTCATGAGTCAACACCCACTGCTTACCACCCCTGGCGATTTCCCTTATTTCATCCAGTTTCTTGGAATACCCCTCCCGGATTATTCCACCTTCATCCATTGTCGCCGGCGGGCTAGCAACGATTGCCTCATCTACCAGTTTCACAACATCGTCGAAGTTATCAATCCGCTCGTGCAATTCTCTGATCTTTTCACTCTCACATCCCTCGATCAGTTCCTTGACTTGTGGGTAGATGCGAAGCGAATCCTTCAAGGCAACCATCTCCCTGGGCGTTATGCGTTGGCACGCCAGCCGGGCAGTTATCCGTTCCACATCCTGGATCAAACCCAGGACATTACGCAGTTCCTCGCGCAGATACTCGCGATTCTTCAAGTCCTCGACAGCGTCGAGACGTGCATCTATTGAATCCTTGTCGAGCAGCGGTTCGATCAGTTCGCGGCGCAAGCGTCGACGGCCAAAAGGGGTCGTGCAGTGGTCCATGATCCAGTAAAGGGTCCGGGTCTGTTCGCCATGAATGTTATCGACTATTTCCAGATTGCGCCGCGTCGTGGAATCAAGATACAGTGTATCGCTGATCTGGAATACCGATATCCGGTCGATATGTGACAGCGTAGTCTTCTGGTTCTCCGCCAAATAATAGAGCAACGCACCCGCCGCCCCGATCGCGAGTTTCATGCCCTCGATGCCGTAACCATCCAGAGTCACAACCCTGAAGTGCTCAAGCAACTTCTGGTAGGCGATCTCATATACAAAATGATAGCCGTCCAGCTGTGTGCGGGGTTCTTCTATCTTCAGCTCCACACCCTCGGGAACCACGACCTCTCTCGCCTCCCGCCGCAGGAGTATTTCCGGCAGTTCACTCGGGGCAACCTCGCCACATGAAAACTCGCCGCTCGTGAGGTCACAAAAAGCGACCCCGATCTTATTCTCGTCAGGAAGACAGGCTGCCAGAAAAAGGGCCTTGGTTTCATCCAACAACGAAGGCCGCAGCACAGTACCCGGCGTGATGACCTCAACCACATCACGCGCCACGAGTTTCTTGCCCTTGCTCGCCGCCTCCAACTGCTCGCAGATTGCCACCTTCAGCCCTTGTTTTACCAGCTTCGCAATATAATTATCGGCCGCCTTTATCGGAACACCGGCCAGCGGCACGCGAACACCCTTGCTGATCGTCTTCGCGGTCAGGGTGATACCCAAACAGCTACTGGCAAGTTTCGCATCCTCGTAATAGAACTCGTAGAAGTCTCCAACCCTGAATAGTAGTAAAACATCTTTGTATTTGTTCTTGATCTTCTGATATTGTTCAAGCAATGGGGTAAGCTGCATGAATATCTTACTGCTGGTCGGTCAGAGCATTACTGCCATGTGCCGATTTCACGACCGGTAGCAGGGTGCTCCTTTTAGGGTCCTCTTACTACATTACCCTTCAGACCCAACGAATCGAGTTTAAGCACGTATTCCTTCGCCTGTTCAAGGGTGAGGAATTGTCCCGCCCAGACCCGGTAGTAGGTCTTACCCTTGACCAGTGCCTGAACGACCCTGACGTCCAATCCCTTGTCCCGCAAGGTGGCGGCATACTTTTCGGCGTTGCTCTTGTTACGGTAGGAACCCAACTGAATCGTATAATATTCCTGCTCGATGTCCTTGGTCAGCGTGATGTTCGAAGCACGCTCACTCCACACCGAGCCGGGAAAGGATTTCTGAAGTTCTTTCAGAATCGCCTTACCTTCTTCTGTATCGTCAATGCTGATGTATGAAACCCCCTGCCAGAACATGATCTCATCACGGTATTCTGTATCGGGGTAGCGACTCAGGAGTGCGTCCAGATTGGCGATTGCGGTTCTGAAGTTCTTGCGGGCGACATTGATCTTCGCGATCTCCAGATAAGACAGATCAGCATAGCGCGATTGAGGATGCTTCTTGATCACCTCATAATAGTAATACACTGCTGAATCCGGATTGACTGACAAGCGTCCCACATAGTAGTACACCTCACCAATACGCGGGTGATCCTGGTCTTCCTTCAGTGTATGGAAGATCTCCTTTGCCCGATTGAACTGAAAAGCGTTGAATAGACGTATCGCCTCGTCGATATCCTGGCCCAACAACAGACAAGGAATTACAAGACAGGCGAGTACGATTCTATTGCGTGACATTGATCACAGAGGAAAGTAAAATCTTCTCTTATGTTGCCGCAGTTGTTACACTTGTATTCCTGCCGGCACAGCGTATTCTCGATTTCGTCCAGCGCTTCCAGGATCGTCTCATCTTCTGTTTTCAACTTCAACAGCCGTATCTTAGGCAGGACACTGCGTGGAAAAAGCTCCGCCAGTTTCAGATACACATCGGCGGCCGATTCAAGATCGTTCTTCTTCTCATACAAATTCGCCAGCTCAAAACCTACCGAGAAGTTTCTCGGATCCTGCGTCGCGATCTTCTCATATATAGGAATGATGTCATTGAAAGAACCAAGCTCAAAGCTGACCTTTTCAAAATGGGGCAAGACTAGAAATGCGTATTCGGGATGTTGATCGATAATGCGCCGATAATACTCGCGTGCCCGCTTGGGCTCGTTATTCCGCTCATGGAGATTGCCCGTGTAGTACATCCCGGTTATCGAGTCGGGCGCAATTCTCAAAGACTTGCGCAGCAGGTTTACCGCCGCCTTCCCACCCTCCTGATCGCCCTCTTGCGCCTTTTCCATCCGGTCACGCGCCAGAGCAGCGTAGTAGAAAGCACGCCGGTTCTCGTTCTTGGGCTTGAAGGAGCCCTCTTCGTAGGCCGTTATACAATCGCTGTAATTACCCATATCCTCATAGATCTTCAGGATCAGCTCATAGGCGTGTTTGTCCTTCTTATCGATCTTCAGGATTTCTTTCAGGAAAGAGACCGCACGATTCGGCCGGCTCGCCGCGAGGGCATCCTGCGCCAGTGCATAATACAATCTCTTCTCCTCATGTTTCTTGAGTGTCGGCCGTGCCGTGAGCGATTGATGAATCTGCATGGCTCGCCCGGAATCCCCCCTCTTGCGGTACAAATCACCCAATCTGATATAGGCATCGAACAGGTCAGAATTCACATTGACCGTTTCTTTGAGTCGCTTCATAGCCAATTCATCATCACTATCGAGCAAGGCGATCAGCGATTCAAGATAAGGCTTGAATGCCGTCGTCTTCTCCCGTCGCCGGTGGAACAACATATAGAGTATGATCGCCGCGAGCGCTACGACGATGAAGATCAACACGGTCATTTTTCCTCCTCAAGGGGCAGATTCCGCAAAGCCTCGAGTTCCTTTTTCAGATTCTTGTTCTCCCTATTCATCCTGAAGAGATTGGTACGTAGCGAAATCTCATCAGCAAGCGCGAAAACGAGCACGAAAACCATACCAGCAACGAATGCGTAAAAACAGACCATGGCTAAGGAAATATCGAAAATCCGGTAACCGAATATGTCTAGATCCACTCTTGCCTGGGAATTAAGGACCATGAAGCCAACCATGAAGCCAATTACAATAATCACGAATATCAATCCCAAGAATCTCATCAGGCCTCCTGTTCAATAATATGCATATTGCCATGTTTGTCAACAACGTATTGCAGATGATCACCGTATCCCGTTCGATCTCTTTGACTGCGAGGGCTTGGTGCTTGACGTTTACGCCAATGTGACTATCATTGAACATGAACAGCGAACGCAAGAAGCTCAAGAGCAAGGTCATCGGAGTACTGTACGGCGGCTGGTCATCCGAACGCGAGATCTCGCTTCAGTCCGGTGCCTGTGTACTGCAGGCACTGAAGCGATTGGGTTTTAAGACTAAGGCAATTGATGTCCAGCCAGACTTCACGAGAAAACTGAAAGCCATCGACATCGCCTTCATCGCACTCCATGGCCGGCCCGGTGAGGACGGCATGATTCAAGGCATACTGGACTTCCTTGGAATTCCCTACACCGGCTCCGGGGTATTGGGTTCGGCCATTGGCATGGACAAGGTAGTCAGCAAGCGCATATTCAACGCGCTCGATATCCCAACCCCCCAGTACGTTTACGGCATCGAGCCGAACATAGATGAGGCGATCTCGAACCTGGATTTCCCGATCGTTGTGAAACCAAGAGCCGAAGGGTCAAGCGTTGGTGTCACGATTGCCGAAACAAGGAAGAAACTACAGCGGGCGGTTCGCACGGCACGCAAGTACAGGGATCTATTCTTCGAGAAGTACATGCCGGGGAAGATGGTGACCTGTGGTATCATCAACGGCGTGCCGTTACCGATTCTCGAAATTGCACCCAAGAAGAGAAAATTCTATGACTACAAGAGCAAATATACCGAGGGAATGACTGATTACATCGTGCCCGCGCGCATGCCGGAGAAGCAGTATAAGAAAACACAGAAATACGCACTCGCCGCGCACCGAGCGATCGAGGCGCATGGTTTTTCCAGAGTCGATTTCGTCCTGGATAATAACCACAATCCCTACGTCCTTGAAGTCAACACGATACCCGGACTCCTGTCGGAATCAAACATGCCACTCGAAGCGCGCGCAATCGGTCTTAGCTACGATGATCTCATATTTGAAATTCTAAAAACTTCACTGATAAGATTTTGAGAAGGTAACTATTCCAACTTCACCATTGTATCTTGAAAACAAAGACTAGTAACCCGTCGCATAGTAAGTTTGTCGGTTTGAAAAGACATACGCATAAGGAACGTGCCGCACTCCTGAAGGACGTGATTGTACCAATGTTACGCAAGCAACTCGGCAAGAATCTGGTTGCGATTGCCGCTGACGGCTCATTTGCCCGGCATGAAGATAAGGGGTATTCAGACCTCGAACTGATGATTTTTGTGAAGGACAGTAAGCACTTGCCCAACGGCTTTTCTAAAATCCACGATGGTATGCTGATCGAAGGATTGTTCGTCACCGAACAAGAATACCGCCGAATGATCCACGAACCGAACAGAGATTGGTTTATCGCTGGCTCGGACATACTGTCACCGCTCATCAATCATGCGTTCATAGATCGCTTGAACAATTACCGCGCGCCGAGACTGGCTCAGAAATGCGACCAGGCCGCCCTCGACATGCTCAATGAGGTACAGGAATCTTTTGGCAAAATGTTCAACGCCATTGAACAGGATAATCATGAAAACCTGTTTCCGATATTATCTGATGCCGTACTATGTGTTCTCAAACAACTGGCCTACATCAACCGCCGACCTTATACATCATTAAATACCATAATGACTGAAGCCAGAACACTCAAGGTGAAGCCAAGAGGGTTCGATGAGTTTTTTGAGATCGTTACAAACGGGGAATATCATCGCCTGCCAATATTGAAGAACTGTGCCCAACGGCTATTCCTGGGCATCGAAGATTTCTTCACGAAGAAGTACTCAAGTAATTTCTATGATGACGATCTGTCATCCATAAATGAGAAGAAAAGAAGAAAAAAGAGGAGGTAGTAATGTTTATTATCGGCATTCTCATCATCATTGCTCTGTTTATCTTCAGGGCAACATACAAGGTAAGACCAGATGACGTACGCATACAAGACAAATTGCGGACCAGGGGTTACGGTACCCTCGGCGCCGCGGTTGTTGCCGCGATATTGATCATCGCCTCAATAATTCGCATTGTGCCACCGGGCACGGTCGGTGTTCAGGTTCTCTTTGGTCGAGTCTTGACCAAAGCAACCCTGTCTGAGGGGCTGAACGTTGTTAATCCTTTTGTTAACCTCGAAATAATGACCATAAGGACTCAGGCCTACACCATGTCCATTGCGACCGAAGAGGGACAGCGGTACGGAGACGACGCCATTGTGTCGCTGACAAAGGATGGATTGGAAGTGAAAATGGACCTTACTGTATGGTACCATCTACTCAAATCAGAGGCGGCAAACGTATTCCAGAAAATCGGTAGTGACTATGTTGACAAAATCGTGCGGCCGGCGGCAAGAACTGCGATCCGGAACACCACCGTGAGATACATGGCAGTAGAAATCTACTCGGATAAACGTGAGGAAGTGCAAGACGAAATTAGTCTAGGGTTAAATGCTGACTTCGCCGAAAGGGGTATCGAGTTAGAGAAGGTCTTGCTGAGGAATATCAGTCTACCACCCAAGGTGAAGAACGCGATCGAGGTCAAGCTGGAAGCAGAACAAGAAGCTCAGAAAATGGAATTTGTGCTCCAGAAGGAGACAAAAGAAGCAGAACGCAAGGAGATCGAAGCATCGGGAATCGCTAAGGCACAGGAAATCATCGCAAAATCACTGATCGGTGAGCGGGGCCGTGCTTACCTCTCTTGGAAATACCTTGAGAATCTTAAGAATCTCTACGAGTCGCCGAACAACACGATCCTGATCTCGCCTTTTGACAAGAGCTTCATCCCGCTGCTGTCGGTTAAGTAGCAGCATGAATTCATCAGGTAAGAAACTCAAAGCAACCTTACTGTTCACGGTTGTCCGGGATTACCCGAGAATCGTCAACATACTGGACTTATCCGAAACCCACGCGTTCTTGAACGACTGCGCTGATGTCATGATTCGAGCCGCGGCTCAATACCGCGGCTCACTGGCTAATGCGGCGGGCGATGAACTGCATTTTGTTTTCGGGGATCCGACAAGTGAACTCGACAATCCCCGGCGCGCTGTAAAGTGTGCGCTGGGGATCCAAAATACCGCCGATGAGATAAGTGTCAAATGGCGCCATGCTCTTGATTTTCTTATCGAAATCGATATCGGCATCAGTACGGGCACAATATTGGTCGCTCACCTAGGACCGACACCTAAGAATCAATACACACTTATCGGCAAGAACGTCACGCTTGCCACACAACTCGGGCGATTATGCAAAGAATTCAACACCAATATACTGCTTGATACGGATACCTACGGTAAGACAAAAGACCATTTCACTTTCCGCAAAGCCGGCGACCGTCTCCTGCTAGGCTTTACTGAACGCATTGATCTGTATACGCCACTTTCCGGATTGAATTAGGAAATACCGATTATGTAGTTGAAGTGTAGATCGCCCTAGGAGTCCTGTAATTGCGGGGCGATCACTCTGAAAAATCTCCGGTCGGCATCGAACATCTTATCCAGCTTGAGCATTTCTGCATAGGTCAACCAGCGATACTCCTTCACCTCGTCCGGGTTGACCCTGACGGTATCCTCTTCTAAACTCGAATGCCACCAGTGCAGCAAATATTCGCCATCTTCGGTCATGCATTCCCAGACCTTCTCACGTGGTTCAACCTTGACAGCCAACTCCTCCAGTGCCTCGCGCGCCACAGCCTGAGCTTGTGTTTCGCCCTGCTCGACCGCACCGGTCACCGGACACCAGTAATCCTCAGCCGTGCCGTGTTTTGCCCTCCGGATTAGTAGATACTTCTCCCCCCTCTTGAGAACCACCGCGACCGCATCTTTCATGGAACATTATAGACATCCGGAACATCCCGTCAACCAACACAACCAACCTGCTATATTTTGTAGACTTTTCCTCCTGAAAAATCCCGATATTATTGAGATTTTTCTTGCCCCCACATCAATATGTAATTGGCAGTTCACTTTTGCATATTTCCCTAATGCGGGATTGACAAACGCGCAGCGTT
>JASFEK010000059.1:0-9538 GCA_050124875.1 Caldifarciminota bacterium
ACACTGGGGTTATCGATCTTGTTTGCCTCATCAATGATGATAACGGTTTTCTCATTGCGGTGATAGATCTCGCTCAGGCGCCGCGAAATACGGGCGATGATCTCAGTTGTCGAATCACTAAGATCCCTCAAGCCAATAAGGTTAGCGATCCTCGTATATAGCCATGCTGGTGAGAATTCTGAGTGGGTCAACACGATCAATCCGATCTGGAAATTACCCATCGCATATAATTCACTCAGAATCTTGCGCGAAAGCGTGGTCTTGCCGGTTCCGATATCTCCAAGCAACACGGCCAATCCTCTCGCCCCCTGCGCCGCATGCAGCAGATACTCTCTCGCCAGTGCATGCTGCGGCGAGTTGAAGTAGAACTTTGGGTCAGGGTGATTGGCAAACGGCTCCACATGGAACCCGTAATATTCTTGATATCCCAATCAGCCTCCTATAGCCCTAGAGAAATGATATGTTCTCGCCCGGATACTCTGGTTCGGGCATCTCTTCAGCTTTTTCCTTGTCCGTTGTCTTCGGTTTCGGTTCAGCAGTATGAGATTCTTCGGTCGTCCTCTCTACCGGTTCCTGGGGCACGGGCGTTGCGCCTTCCCGCTCGATTGTTTCCGTTCCGGTCAACGGTTTTTCTTCAATCAATGTCTCCGGGGGCTCGGGCATGCCCTTACCACCCAGGAGTTCGTACATCTCCCGTACATCCTTGTAATTGGGATTGGTTGACACGATATGTTCGATCTCGCGCAGGGCGTTCTCGAAATCACCAAGCCCTTCATAAGCTGAAGCCAGGAGATAACGCAATTCTACTTTCTCTGCCTGAGGAATGTCTTCGAGCAAGATTGCGGGACCGACCGTCTTTATCGCCTCGCTATACTTGCCCAGTTTTATCAATGCCGCGCCAGTTAGCTCAAGAGATAAGGGCCAGGTATTCTTGTTGATCTTAAGTTCTCGGGCATGGGTCAAAGCCGTCTCATACAACTCCGCCGCAAAGGCTCGGCGTGCCAGATCCAGTCTCCGGCCAACATCTTCCTCTTCCCACATGATATTACCACGGAAATCATCAAACTCAGTCGCGATCTCGAAACTCGGTGTGGGTGGTGCCTCCATCTCCTTCAGCAAGAACTCGATGTCAGCAATCTGTCCTTCAAGGGTCTGAGGCTCTTCAGATTCCGCTGCCTTCGGCTTCGGTTCTGACTTACCCTGGGCACTTTCCACGTACGTTTCGACCTCACGGATCAGATCGTCGAAGATGTCAGCGGCCGGCTCTGAGACCTCGGCCGGTTCCTCTACTGCCTCTTCAGCAGATTCCTCAACCGGACCTGCCTCCTCGGCAGTCACCCCCGCTTCAACCCCTTCTTCCTTGATCTCCTCAACCTCTAAAACTCCTGTCTCCCTGTCTGTTTCCTCAATGTCCCGTATCTCACTTTCTGTGCTTTCCGCATCCGGTTTCTCTATCTCTTCCTTCACCTGTTCTATCTTCACGCCCTGGATTTCACCAAGCTTGCCTTGAGCCGCCTCGTTACCCGGATCGACCTCCAGGATCCGGTTCAATACGGTGACCGCCTCTTCAGTCTCGCCCTGTTCAATCAAATCGCTCACCGCCCTGTTGAATTCGACGATCGCCTCTTCTTTCGAGCCAATCTCATAGAGTAGATTCCCGAGTTCAACACGGCTCTTCGGGTCTAACTCCTCATCGCCGCCGTCGGCTTGAGGCAACATTTTGTCGATCTCCTCCAGCATTCTATCATCATTTTGTTCCGAAGCCAAATCCTTCAAGCGCTTAAGTTCCTCCTCAGCTTGTTCACCACGGTTCATCGAACTCAAAATGCGGGCGTAGGACAAACCCAGCTTAAGGTTCTGCGGCTGCAATTCCACGATCTTACGCAAACCAGTAATGAACGTAGTCTCATCCTTATTCTCCACTGCCCAAGAACACAGTTCAATGATCCTCTGTATCGCCTGGTTGGGAAGGCCTGACTGCCGGTAAAGATGAGCCAGAGCCACGTACCGGTCGCTGTTTGTGCCCTCCAGCTTGATTATCTTCTCGAGACAGATAATCGCCTGCAGGTGACGGCCCTTGTCCACGTACTGCCGGGACGCTCTTTCGTACTGCCCCAACGCATCCTCTTTCTTGCCCATGCGTTGAGCCAGATCTCCGGCGAGCTCCAGTGCCCTTGCATCATCAGGATTGTCATGCAGAGCGCGGCGCAAGAGCACCTGTGCCTTCTCCAGCTGACCTTCATTCATATAGGTTTTGCTCTTTTCTAGAACATCAAGTTCCATCGACAGCCTTCCGTCAAAAGTATAACCTATTTCAAAATGTTGTCAAGAATATTTTCTCGATTTCCTTGAACATTTTCTCTTCTTGCCCGGTAATAGAATCAACTGTGGTATTCATCGAGCTATTGAATTCATCATCATCGATCGATTTCAGATTGATAAGCACATTCAACCGTGCACCAATGAAACCGCTATGCAAGGCATGGAGCGCAACGCCGACATCAGAGATCGCACTCTTCAAACCTTTTTGAGCCAACGTCTTGGCATAAGGATACACCAGGAGCACTTTCTTACAGACCTCTAACGGAACCTGGGCAGCGTATTTTGTCGCAGCCTGAACCGTGCTCTCTTTCTTCTTCTTTTCTGCTTCTGATTCGTCGGGCAGTTTGAATGCCTCCATCACCTTGTCAAACGCCAGCTTATCCTTTTCTATATACTTGTAGAACTCGTACATCTCAAGCTTGAGATGCCCGTGAAATTCCTTGAGCTCGGCATCCTTGGTCTTGCGACACGTAATTCCCGTCACCATCGCCAGCAACCCGGTGCCGAGCGCCGCCTCTAAAGCCGCAACACTGCCACCGCCGGGCGTGGGTTTGGATAACGCCAATTCGTTGAGGAACTCCAGAATCGACTGTTTACCTGCCTTACCGCGCAACCGGTATTCGAGTATCTGGTCTTCGTTGAACCGGTCCAGCTGCAGGTAATAGCGGGCCGTATCGATCAACGCCTGTTCCGGCACAAGGCCCACGATCTCAGATTCCTTGATACTCACACCGTAGCGCTCGGCTTCCCGCTTTGCGGTCTCGAATACCCGGTGCAACGGTGTTTTGGTATATTCGGTCATGTTTATCGAAACCTGTGCAATTCCTTCGTCCTTGAGTTCAAAACCCAGCGCCTTACAGTATCGAAAACCCCCACTCATGAAGCGGATCGCCTTGGCGATCTTCTGTGCCGTTTCGACATCCGATGTGTTGAGGTTCAGATTGAACGCGATGAGTGGAAAACGAGCGCCCACCACTGTAGCACCGGCGGTAGGATGGATCTTGGCGGCACCGAAGTCGGGTTTTCGGTCCGGATTCGTCGCGATCTCGTCACGGATACCCTCGAATTCACCGCGCCGGATATTCGCAAGGTTTTGACGGTCGGGCCGGGTCGCCGCTGCTTCGTACAAGTAGATCGGTATCTTCAACTCGTCGGCAATTCTCTTACCCAAGCGCCGCGCCAGTTCCACACACTCGCGCGTCGTCGCATTGCTGATCGGCACAAAGGGGATGACGTCGGTCGCGCCCATACGCGGGTGCTCACCCTTGTGCTTGGTGAGGTCAATCAACTCAGCCGCCTTCTTCGCGCCTAAGAAAGCCGCCTCCAGCACTGCCTCGGGTTCACCAACAAAGGTAACAACTGCCCGGTTATGGCTGGGATCCATCTCCCGGTCGAGCAATTCGACCCCGGCACTTTCTATCTCGCTGATGATCTGATTGATCTTTTCCTCATCACGCCCTTCGCTGAAATTCGGAATACATTCAATGATTTTTTCCATATATAACCTTTCCTCTTTTTATTGTATACTTAACCATGTCCTCACCAAATCCGTATGGAATCTTCTTATATTTGTCAACATTGAGCACTACCAAATCCCCCTGCTTGCCTTTCTCAATGCTTCCGATACGGTCAAACAGGCCGAGTGCCTTGGCTCCATTCTTTGTCGCCCCGATCAATGCTTCCTCAACATGCATACCGTATGCGAGAGAAGCCAGGGTGATGATCTTGAGCATCGAGTAGATCATACAGGAACCCGGGTTGAAATCGCTGGCAATCGCGACCGGTGCTCTTGCCCGGCGAAAAGCGATCATGGCCGGTTTTTTCTCCAAGCGCAGGAACACCGACGTGCCGGGCAGCAGGGTCGGGACGACACCCGCTTTTTTCATTGCCTTTATGTCACCGGGTCTGGAAACGAGTAAATGATCGGCCGACCTGCAACCAAGTTTCGCGGCCAGTCTTGATCCACCTATATTGGCAAATTCATCGGCGTGGATCTTGAGTTCCAGACCATAGTCTTTGGCCACCGACAGTATTTCCTCACTTTCTTTTCTCGTGAAAGCGATGTTATCACAGAAAACATCGCAGAAACGCGCCAGTTTCTTGCGTGCCACATAAGGTATCATCTCTTCCGTCGCCAATCGAAGATATTCCCGGCGCCGCATCTTCTTGGGTACGGTATGAACCAAGAAGGTTGCCAGCACGTCGATCGGCGCGCGTCTTTGCAGACGCTTGATTGCCCTCAGCATCTTGTATTCAACATCGGGCATCAATCCGTAGCCGCTTTTGATTTCAACCGTGGTCGTACCATGACGGATGATATTCTCGATCCGCTTCTTGCCGAGTTCATACAACTCATCTTCGGTCGCCTTGGTCGTCTTTCTAACCGTATTTGCGATCCCACCGCCGGCTCGGGCAATCGCCTCATACTTCAATCCCTTCACACGCATCGCGAATTCCTCTTCCCGGCTTCCAGCGAAAACGAGATGTGTGTGAGAATCCACAAAGCCCGGACAGACAACACACGCCTCGGCATTGATGACTCTTTGCTGAGGTGAAGCCTTGATTGCACCGATTTTCCGGATGATCCCGTTTTCGATCAGGATCGATGCATTCTTCACTACACCGATCCCGCGGGTCATGGTTAAAACCTGTGCCGCATTACGGATCAATACCGACATCAAATATTCTACCCTATTTTGCTGGTATGTCAATAAATTTGAGGAAAAATACTCTTTTTTTGCCTTTGTATAGACCGAAACCGAGATCCTGCCCTACTCGTCGCTCGGTTCACCCCGCCAGATCACCTTACCCGACTTGTCGATCAGTATACGGTCATTACGCGTTTCCCAAACGGCCGCGATGCCGCCTGAGAAGTGCCCGGGAAATGCAAATTGAGGTTCGATCACCATTTCACCCGATATGTTTATGTAACCCCATTGGTCGGCGACCTTCACCGCCGCCATCTCCTCCGCGAACATGTAAGCGACGTCATACTCAGCCGCTATTGCCATTTCACCTTTGGTATTGATGAACCCCCATTTCTCGCCGATCCTCACCGGTGCCAGGCCGTCGCTAAATGGACCGGCAAAATCAAACTGGGGTTCAATAATCACGCGCCCATCTTCATCAATGAATCCCCATTTACCCTGCAGCGCGACCGGCGCACGGCCTTCACCATATACTCCAATCAGAGAAAAACGCGGCGGGATTATCGTATCGCCGGACTTATCAAGATACCCCCATTTTTGACCATCAAAGAATCCTCCACGACCTTCAACAAAGGTAACCGGTAGTTGAAAGGTTGGCTCGATGACCGTATTCCCTTGCTTGTCTATACAACCCCAGTAATCACCTGCCTTGACCGACGCTAGACCTTCAGAGAATCTGCGTGCGGCAAAGTATTGAGGTTCAATTACTACATTTCCCCCTTTGTCAATAAACCCCCATCTCATACCGATCCGCACGTCGGCCAGTCCTTCTGAAAAGGAACCGGCAAAGTCGAACTGAGGCTCAATCACCGCATTGCCCTGCTCATCAATATAGCCCCACTTTGTGCCCACCTGTATCGCGGCAAGACCTTCAGAAAAGGGCATTGCGCGGCCAAAGCGCGGTTCGATCAGGAACTCGCCCTTGTTGTTGACAAAACCAATCTTGCCTTCGGCTGAGACCGCATATAACTTGGGTTTTTCATCAACCCCTGATTTCCGACACGACACCAAGAGCAAGACTGCGATCATAATGAGTAAGGTTCGCTTCACATACACTCCTTTATCTTTTATCGCTCAACTAAATACCACCCCGGGTGGCCAGAGACGATCCATTCTGTCCTTAATAGAATTGTCTGTTGTTCCTGTCCTTATTGATCAAGAAAAAACGCAATTGTACGGTTTCAAGAGTACACAAAGGTCATTTGTGCGCGACCACGATGAGCATATCGCTTTCTTTCTTGCTGTACGGTTCATACTTGTACGAACCGTAAAACCGGACCTTCCGGAAACCGGCCAGCTGCAAGAGTTTTGAGTAATCGTCCTTCAGTAGAATCTGCTCGTAGTCTACATGCCATACCTTCATTTCCGGCTTTGGCTTGCCATGCCAAATGTCGACAATATTATAGCGTGCGCCCCGTTCCAAATAATCAATAACAAACATGCGCATGAAATCCTTCTTGCTACAAGCCATGAGAAACCTGGGTTTTTGCTTCCATTGCTTGTCCGTGGTACCCTGAGTCAAAACCAACAACCCGTTGTCTCGCAGGATCCGCCGCATACTCAAGAACGCCTTGATGACTTCCTTCTTATCCGGCATATGCAGGATCGAACTCGACAGGCAGACCACTGCATCAAACTTATGCTTGAACTGCTTGTGCACCAACCGGTAATCGATCTTCTGGAGCGGTATTTTGATATCCAAGCTCTTAAGATTCTTGCGTGCATGGGCAAGCATGGATTCTGAAATATCCGAACCTATGACCTCACAGCCTAGCGAATACACCAGATAAAGGTCATGTCCTGTGCCGCATGCACAGTCAAGAACTGAATGGACCTTGTTTTCCACAAAAAGCTTCTGGAAGAAAGTACGGTAAACCGGCTTGTGCTCACCAAATTCACCGTGGAACAGATCATATCTATCAGCAAAATCTCGATATTTGTCTTTACTCATCACGCACCCGCCTTTTGTGATAAAAAATCCTTGAATTCTTTGATAATTGCAGCTTGTCGAGTTGTAAAAAAGGGATTAATACAGACACTGGGTTATTATACACAGATTTGGGCGCGAGTCAACGCCTTTCTACTCCTTGGGGACAGGCATAAACTTTTTTAACTTTTGCGTTGAAAGAGCTGTTCTGTTTCAGCACCTGTGGGACACTATGGCTGAAATTTAGTGAACACTCTTAGGGTTATGCTCTATCCAAAAAGGCGTATGATTGAATGCCCCAAGGAGGAAGAATGGAGAGCACAACTCTCACACTCATCAAAATAGAACCAGCCTATCGTGCCTCCAAGCTTCATCCATCGCAATTCTATTTAAGTCACATATGTTGTCAACATCACTCTACCAACCAAGCTTACCTCGCCAGGATGTTATAGACAACAAACAGGCAAAATCATATTGGTGTCGTTTAAGATGGTGAGAACGGTTTAAGACCATGCATCAAGGGAGATTATTCAAATTAACATTTTCAGGAATATCGACATCAGCGGTCCCGATCCTAGGTTCTTCATGAGAACCTGAGAGTTCGGATATCGTCTTTATTATGAATTCTGGATTGTACTGCTTGCGTAACTGGTTGTAGCTTGTATCCGGTATTTCGAAAAAACCTGCGCTCCGCACATCAGTATTCAGATCTTCTTCTAATGACTATGCAATCACGTTGAAGTAATCTAGGTCTTTTTGCTGATATACCGCGGTCATTTTTCTTTTTCAAGCTTCTTAATGAATGATGTGAAGAGGTCAATCGGCACCGGGAGGATGGTTGTGGAGTTCTTCTCGGTAGCCACTTTGGTCAGGGTTTGGAGAAAACGGAGCTGAATGCCGACGTCAGTTTCACCGATTATCTTCGCTGCTTTGTTGAGCTTGTCTGCGGCCTGAAGTTCTCCTTCGGCATGTATCACCTTGGCTCTCCGTTCTCGTTCTGCTTCGGCTTGGCGAGCGATCGCCCTCTGCATTTCCTGAGCTATGTCAACATGTTTGATTTCGACCGTGGAGACCTTGATACCCCACGGGTCGGTTTGCTGGTCGAGTATCTTCTGCAGCCGGAGGTTTATCTTTTCCCGCTGCCCGAGTATCTCATCGAGTTCATATTCACCCAGCACGCTGCGCAGCGTCGTTTGCGCCAGCTGCCTTGTAGCATAGAGAAAATCTTGGACTTCTAGTATCGCCTTTGCGGGATCGAACACACGAAAATAACCGACCGCATTTACATTGATCGAGATATTGTCCTTGGTGATGACATCCTGGGGCGGCACGTCCATGGTGATTACGCGCAGTGAAACCTTGGTCATTTTGTCAATGCCTGGCCAGAGGATGAATATACCCGGGCCCTTGACTTTGATGAATCGGCCGAGTCGGAACACGGTTACTCGTTCATATTCCCTTAAAATTTTGATGGAACTCAGAATAATCAAAACAATTACTACGATTACAATAGTAGTAACTCCCACGGGGTCCTCCTTTTGGTATATTCTATGTAAACTCCTGAGAAAGTCAATGCTCTGCTGCAAAGACGTGCGATTTTTTTCGGGGGGTAGTGGGGTCAGACCTGGAAACTAGAAACTATCCTGGTAACCATACGCTGCACCTGTTTGTCTTCATGCAATAAGCGTTCAATCGTTGCTCGCGCTTTGCTCACTGCGGGATACCGCATACCAACAATATCACCAATCGTCCGGTTCGTCAAACCGGTATGCTCTCGCAGCAGATAGATCAGTATCTGCTTGGCGCGCATCGGTCGAGATTTCTCTATTCTTAGCTGTTCAAGGGTCATATGAAAATACGTAAGTACCGCTTCGATTATCTGTTCTGTTCTCTCTTTATCGTCTAACATAGCACTCTTCTGTACAACTTCTTCACTCGTCACTTGTATCTCCAGATCCTTCAGTTTATTCTTGATAAAAGCCACCGAGCCTAATAGAAAACCTGCATAGACTTTCTCTAAAGGACTTTTTTGCTCTTTCAAACCCGCGAGCACAAAACGTCGATACTCACGACTGGTCATGCCCAGACACTGCTTCACCTGGTCGCAATCGAGATATTTATCCTTTTTCCCAAGATAACCATGATAGCTCGACCACACATACTCGACGGGATCCTTTACAACTCCTGCCCTCACCGGGTTAAGGTGTAAATACCTGCTCAATTCCAGAAAGTAACTATCCTTGTCAATAACGATCGACTTGAACCGACCTTGAAATAGATGCCCGGTGCGGTGATACCGTATATTGTAGTACGTTGTATACGATCCCTTGATAAAGTGCATGATCCTAGAAAGATTCGGTAACTTCGTTTCCAAAAGCAGATGAAAATGATTGGGCATCAGACAATACGCATACAGGTAAAACTGATAACGCTCCTTTGCCTTTACCACATAGTCCATGAATTTCCGATAATCAGACGCGCTCGTATAGACCTTTTTCCGATCATCACCACGGCTCATGATGTGATAAAAACAATTCTCCCCCTGTAACCGGTATGGTCGCGCCATCAGTAGAACAGCCGG
>JASFEK010000060.1:0-9505 GCA_050124875.1 Caldifarciminota bacterium
AATTGCTGTTCGCGTACGAAAAGGAAAGTGCGCGGCCAGCCCGTGTCTATTGGCGTAAGTACGGCAGATACACGAACGGGCTCACAGAAGCAGAGCAGGAGCGGCTTAAAAGGGATGGCCGGAATCTCCTGTATGTTGCCCTGACCCGGGCAAAGAGCGGTGTCTACATGCTGGGTTATGAAACTGCCCGGACTGGTAAGGGCTTCTGGCTTAAGACTATCCATGAAAGTCTGGGTGATGTTCCATTGCCCTTTGATGATATTCCGAAACAAGAGAAAAAACCAGCTGAGGAAAAGGCCGAACCGTATCATGTCACCTTGGTCGAACAGGGGCCAGTAATCAGGGAGGAACGTTCGCTCTACTCGCCCACGGAACGCGGAGTTGAGATTATCGAAGCCAAGCGGAGAAAGGGCATGGAGTTCGGTGAAATGATACACCGCTGCCTGAGCCAGTTGGTGTGGCTCGACAATAAGGATATCGAGACGTATATCCAGGAACTCGTTGACCATATCCTTGATGCGTTCGCGCGGGTGCCGGGCGATCGGGAAAGGATCGGAGAACATATCATTCCCCTGATGCGCGAGACGCTCGATGATCCTGGTTTAAGGACGTTGTTCTATCAGGATGGCCGCGATGTAGTGTGTAAGAATGAGTTGGCGATTTACTTTGAAGACGAGAAAAAGGACGTATCAGGACAGATCGATAGGTTGATCGTGGACCAGGATGAGATACTGATCATCGATTATAAGACCGGCACGGAAAAGCCAGAGCACAAGCATCAGATGCGTGTCTACAAAAAGGGCGTTGGGAGGATGTATCCGGATAAGCGCATCCGTAGCATTCTCGTGTATCTGGATAAACCCCGCGGCTCAAAGATCAGCGAAGTATGAGCTTGTTAAAGTTCTGCATTAACTCCGCTATTGACAATTCCATATTTGTAGGTATATTTAGGAAAATAATGAAAATGACGATAATTTCGCCGGCACCGAAATATATCGCAAGATATGTAATTGACAATTATCCTTCCACGAATACGAACCAAGCTTTTCTTTTCACTTTGATCTATTGAGATGAGGGACGAAGAAAAACCGAGGGAACAGCTCATAAAAGAGATAACTGAATTGCGCAAGCAGATCGTGGCGGATAATATTGAGACCCGGTTGCTGGAGGAATACAGGAAGACGAAGGAGAATGAAGAAAAATACCGTGGGATCTTTCAGTATTCGAATGATGCAGTCTTTTTCCTGGACCTCAGTGGCAAGATCGTTGATGTTAATAGAAAATTCGTCGAGCTGTTTGGTCATGACCGTGCTGCACTCTGTGCGTTGGACCTGGTCGATCTGGTCGACCGCGATGACCAGGAAAAATACCGAGATGCACTGCAGCAGATTACCAGGAACGGTACTGCAGTTTACGAGGTCTGTTTCAAGAAAAAAAATGGTGAGTCGTTTCCGGCCGAAGTGTCATCCAGTACATTTGCGTTGGATGGTAAAAAGGTGATCCAGGGCAGCGTGCGCAACATCAGTGAGCGCAAGCAGACCGAGGAGGAATACAAGAAATACCGTAAACATCTGGAGGACTTCGTTGCCCAGCGCACGGATCAACTCGAGGCCGTTAATAAGGAGCTCGAGTCATTCGCCTACTCGGTGTCGCACGATCTGCGCGCGCCGCTCCGCGCCATGGAGGGTTTTGCCAATGCCTTGCTCGAAGATTATGCCGACAATCTGGATTCAGTAGGCCGCGACTATGCAATGCGCGTGGTCTCTGCGGCTCAGCACATGGACACGTTGATCCAGGACCTGCTCGCGTACAGCCGGCTCAGCCGCTCCGCGCTAAAACCAAGTGCGGTCAGTCTCGATGGTGTCCTGGGTGAAGTCATGCACCAGTTCAATCCCGAGATAAGCAAGACCGGCGCCCAGATAAGGGTCGAGCGGCCATTGCCCGAGGTGATGGGCGACCATGCGACACTCGTGCAGGTTCTCTCGAACCTTATTTCCAATGCCATCAAATTCGTCCAACCTGGAGTGAAGCCCGGGGTTAAGATCTATGCCGAGGAGAAGAACGGAAAAGTGCGCTTATGGGTGGAGGATACCGGGATCGGCATTGATCCTCAATATCATGATCGTATCTTCCGCATCTTTGAACGCCTACAGGGTGTTGAAACGTATCCGGGGACCGGTATTGGCCTGGCGATCGTGAAGAAAGGGTTAGAGCGGATGGGCGGACAGGCCGGGGTCGAGTCGGCTCCAGGCAGGGGCAGCAAGTTTTGGGTTGAGTTGCGGACGAAAGGATATTGATGCCCACCGACAATTACGCCATATTGCTGGTTGAGGACGATCACAACGACGTGCTGTTGGTCAAGCGCGCTTTTCAGAAGGTGAACATAGCAAACCCGATCATCGTCGTCAATGACGGTGAGCAGGCAGTCTCTTATCTTGCGGGCCGGGAGCCGTATGTGGATCGTGCCGTGCCGATGCTCGTCCTGCTCGATTTGAAACTACCCCGTAAATCCGGTCATGAGGTGCTCGAGTGGCTACGCCAGCAGCCTAATCTAAAGAGACTGCCGGTCGTTGTCCTGACCGCCTCGAGTGAGTCATCTGATGTGAATCGTGCGTATGATCTGGGGGCGAATTCCTATCTTGTAAAACCCGTGACATTCGATGCGCTCGTCGAAATGGTGAAAACCCTCAATCTGTACTGGTTAATTTTGAACAAGAGGGCGGACGTGAGCCATGAGTGAACAAAGTAAACAAGACGATATTGTCCGCCGCAGTCTGAAATCGATACTGCTCATCGATGATAACCCTGATGACCGCGCACTGACCGTGCGCGCGCTGTCGCTTGAGTTCCCCAATATCCAGATGCAGCAGATCAAGAACACCCAGGATTTTAACGGTGCATTGAAGGACAGGAAATTCGACCTGGTGATCACCGATTATAAGGTACACTGGATCGACGGTCTCGAGGTGTTGCGTAAGGTGAAGGAGATTGACCCTGAGTGCCCGGTGATCATGTTCACGGGCACCGGTAATGAAGAGATCGCGGTCGCCGCGATGAAGGCCGGGCTCGATGATTACGTTATCAAGTCACCCAAGCACTTTGTCCGGCTGCCGGCTGCGGTGCGCTCGGTCGTCGACCGCAAGGTGCAGCGCCGGGCCAAGGAGAAGGCAGAGGCCCGCTATCGTACGCTCTTCGAGGATGTGCCGGTCGGTCTTTACAGCACTACGCCGGACGGTAAGATACTGGAGGCCAATCCGATCTTGGTTCAGATGTTCGGGCACACCAGCCGTGAAGCGCTGATGAAGCTGAACATGGCCGATCTCTATTTCGATGCAGAAGACCGCGCGCGCTGGTTGAATACTATTCAACAGGACGCATTCGTGCGTAACTTTGAATCAATGATGCGCCGCCGCGACGGATCGGTTTTCTGGGTCAACGACAACGCGCGCGCCGTGATCGATCCCGAAGGCAAGATCCAGTATTTCCAGGGTTCGATGGAGGACGTGACCGAGCGCAAGTATGCGGATGAGGCTTTGCGCGAGAGTAAAGAGCGCTACCGTTTGCTATACGAGTATGCGGGGAATGCGATCTTCACCTATGACTTGAATTTCAAGTTGATCGATGTCAACAAGATCGCGTGTGATTTCACGGGCAAGCGCCGTGAAGACTTGATTGGCCGTAACTTTCTTGAACTTGATATCGTGCACGCCGAAGACGCGGCGAAGGTAAAGAAAGACAGCGAGCAGCTTGTGTCCGGCGCGAAGAGCCGGGTGGTGATCAGCAAGGTCCGGTTCAGGCACGCAGAGGGCAGGTATTCAATAATGGAAGTTAATGGCACGGCGATCTACAAAGAAGGTAAGATCGTCGCGATCACGAATATCTGTCGTGACATCACGGAAAGAGAGCGGTTGCTCGTTGCCCTCGAGGAGAGTGAGGAAAAATACCGCACCCTGGTTGAGCACTCGAGCGACGGTATATTCATCTATGCGAACAACAGCTTCATGTTCGTCAATGATCAGCTCTGCAAGATCACTGATTATTCCAAGGAAGAATTATACGATACCAGTCCCTGGAAGATCATCTACCCGAATGATCGTGAAAAGGTGAAGGACATTGACCTGCGCCGGAAAATGGGTGAAGAGGTGCCCAAGGCGTACGACGTGCGCATCGTAACGCGGCACGGCGACATACGCTATTGCGAATTCGCGGTGACCCGCATCATGTACCGGGGCGAGGAAGCGAATCTCGTTTCGGTCCGCAACATTACCGACCGCAAGCAGATGGAGGACGAACTGCAGCAGAGTCTCGTTAAGTTAGAGAAGACGATCCAGAACACGCTTCAAGCCATGGCCAAGATCCAGGAAGCCAGGGATCCCTACACGACCGGGCATCAGCTGCGCGTCGCGGCACTGGCCCAGGAGATCGCCAAGGAGATGTACCTTCCTGAAGAATGGATTCGCGGCATACACGTCGCGGCGCTGATCCATGATATCGGTAAGATCTATGTACCGGCCGAGATATTGAGCCGGCCCAGCAAACTGACCAATTCGGAATTTGCCCTGGTCAAAACGCACCCGAGTGTCGGCCACGATATTCTCAAGACCATCGAATTCCCCTGGCCGATCGCTGATGTAGTGCTCCAGCATCACGAGCGGCTTGACGGCTCAGGCTATCCGCGTGGCCTGAAGACCGGCGACATAATGCTTGAGGCACAGATACTGGCCGTGGCCGACGTGGTCGAGGCGATGTCTTCGCACCGGCCCTACCGGCCGGCCCACAGTCTGGAAAAGACCCTGGATGAAATATCCAAGAACAAGGGACGGCTCTACGAGCCCGATGTTGTAGATTCCTGCCTCTGGCTCATCACGGGCAAGAATTTCAAATTCAACTAACGCACTGACAAAAGTCTACAAAACCAACCTGCTATATTTTGTGAACTTTTGATAACTCTGTCGCGTGTGGGGACAGGCATACACGTTTTGACTTCTGTGTATGAAATCTTGCTATTTTTCGCTGGATTAGAAAATCTTGAAATTACTGCAGGGAAAGAATAACGTGGTTAAACACATGCAGTTTTTGCGTAATAATACGTCGAGACTTGATTATGTGCCGATCAGTTCAAAAATCTTCGTCTTTAAAGCTTTAATATCAATCGGTTTGACTAAGAATGCCGCCACATTAGAAGTCTTCACGACGATATCGTCTTCCATTGCGCGGTAGGCCGAGATGATTATTATGGGTATGTTGTTGTTCCGCTCCCTGATTCTTTCGATAGCTTCCAAACCATGCACGCTGGGCATTTTGATATCCATAATAATGAGATCAAAATGCTCCTTGGTCGCCAATCTCAATGCGTCACGGCCGTTGGACGCTTCGACTACTTCGTAAGTGTCCTGTAATGATTCATTGAGCAAGAGTCGGATCGGCTCTTCATCGTCGCAGACCAATACTCTCTTCTTCATACGCTCTCCTTCGTTAACCAGATTTTCCATTGGTTTATAGTCGGTCATGATTTCCTCGCCTTTGGTAGAAAGACCCGGCATGCCGTCCCCTTACCCTCTTCACTGTCGATCTCAAGCTTACCGTTGTGGTCATCAACGATCTTCTTCACGATTGCAAGGCCGAGCCCGGTGCCGCGACTTTTCGTCGTAAAGAACGGTGTGAAGAGATTCTTCAGGTCATCGTTGGATATACCCTTACCGTTGTCGACAAGTTCGGTAACGATCCATTTGCTGGATTTCTTGAATTCGATGATAATCTTGGGATCTTTATCCATAGCGTCTATGCTGTTGTGGATAATATTCAAAAACAGGCTCTTGAGCGACTCTTCTTCACCAGTGACGTGTGAGTTTTGTTCGCCTTTTGTGAAGATCCTAACGCCGCTGATGTTTTCAGTAATTTCCTTCATCAGTTTCCAGAGGTCGACCGAGCCAGACTTGACTTGAGTTTTCGTACGTGCAAACGTCAGGATGTCTTCAATAATATGATTGATACGCTTGGTCCCCTTGTGGATTTCGGCGCTGAACGTTTTCATCTTTTCCTTGTCGCTCGTGTGCGCGAGCAATTGCGAGAATCCATCAATCGCAGTCAGGGGGTTTCTGATTTCGTGTGCTACCCAACTGGCCATCTTACCGAGATATGATAATCTTTCCGCATGCTTTAGTTTCAATTCGAGGGCTTTGACCTCAGACAAATCACGAAGGATCGCTACACAACCAGTGAATTTCGTATCCGGGGAAGTCATTGGTGATACTGACAGACCGATGGGAATGTCCTTTTCTTCGGCATTAGTGATAGTCGCCTGTAAGCGCTCAAAGGGTTTGTTAGTATCAATAGCCTTCTTCATTTTCTGCCACAAGGTGTCCAATCCCTGAATCGTTTCAATTTTCCGGTCGACGAGTTTGCTCTGACTCGTGCCAAGAACGCGCGCGGCCTCCGGGTTTACAGTGGTGATCATACCCTCGCCGCTGACTGCGATCACTCCACTGGCCACGCTGTTGATTACGGTTTCGCTGTACCTGCGAAGATCGGTTTCTTTGGCCGTGATGCGTGCGACCTCGTCCTCCAGCTTTCGTGCGAATTCCTCGAGTTCTTGCTTGCTCTTCAATTGCCGGCGCATCGTTACTGACCAGTAGCCGCTGATCAACGAAACAACAAACAGAAACGGTACCCGGATGAGTATTGCCGAATCCAGTATCGAAATACCCGGATTGGAGCGCACGAGCAGCCAGCCGTAGAGCGCACTGGCCACGATTGCTATGAATATGCTGCCGCGGATGTTCTGTCCGACCGAGGCGATAAAGATAATTAGGAAATAGATGAGGTAGAAGTCGGTCTGCATGCCCTGGGTAAAGTAAATGGCGAGTGATATCGCGACAATGTCGATGAGAAAAACCCCGAATGTAGTAAGTGGCCTTGAGAATTTGGTCTCCGGCACAAAATAGAGGACCAGATTGGTCAACAGATATAGCAGCGCGACAACATAGCTGGGTGAGGCAATATCCAGACCACGTTTGGAATATGCCATAATCAAAATCGTGGCCAGGATCAACACAAAGCGCAGCAGGAGAATAGTTTTCTTGTTCATGTATCCACCTCGTGCAAATACAGAAAACCGTGCCAATCGGCACAGTTTCCGTATTTCTTTCCTATTACTTAAGCCAGCGTAATCTAAAGATACGCCTCGATCTTGTTATAGCGGACCTGTATAAATCCTCGGTCCGCTGTGCAACAGACATAGAACCGTACAGTCCCAGCCAGTTCTGAATCGCTGGGTGTGCGCGTTCTCTGTCTTCTTAGATTTCCTTCCTTTGTCCCGGAAGTAAATGCCTGCAAATCTTCTCTTTTTGCGCGTCGCGCGCTTGGCGTTATTTGCTTTTTTCTCAAATGTCATTCCGATCATCGTATGCTATTCTCGATTATGTTTAAGAGATTCTGGTTAAATTTCGCCTGCTTGTCCTTACCGTTCCCATTCCCGTTGGTTTCAAAATCGCCAAGCAGGGTATCTTTGCTGAAACTCTCGATGAAATTGCCGTTGCGTCCGTTCACGCCGAGGTCAAGAAAGATACTGGACACGGTTGGATCTAGCTGACTGCCAGCGACCTTGCGTATTTCGCTGCGTGCTTCCTGGTCGCTGAGCCGTTTTCGGTAGGGTCGGTCTTCGGTCATCGCCGAGTATGTGTCGCATACTGAGAGTATCCGGGACTGGATCGGAATTCTGTCGCCCTTGATGTTTTTGGGATAGCCCCGACCATCCCAACGCTCATGGTGGTATAAAACCCAGTCCCGGATTTGGCGGAGTCCTTTAATTGGTTCGATGATCGCCACGCTTTGCTTTGGATGTAATTGTATTACTTTCCATTCGTCATTGGTCAGAAAGCTTGGTTTTCTGAGAATACACTCGGGCACCGCGATCTTGCCGACATCATGGAGTAGTCCGGCAAATTTCACCAGTTCCAGATCTTTGCCCGTGATGCCGATTGCTTCGGCGATCGCTGATGCGAGCTTGGCTACCTGTAGCGAGTGTCCACGTGTGTACGGGTCGCGCATTTCAATTGCCTGAACCAACGAGTAGACCGATTCGAAATTCATTTCATGGATGCGATCGATGAATTGCTCGCGGTCCAGGGCAATGCCGACCTGACTGCTTATCGTCCTGATGAAGTCAAGATCAGGTTTGGAATATTTTCGCGGTGCTCTTAAATATATGGCTAAAGCACCAATTGGCGCGCCACCCTTGGAAACGATTGGCGTGCCGACATAGCCGGTGAAACCTTCTTTTCTTAATAAAGGAAGGAACCCGCTATTCTCATCATCCTCGAATTTGGTAATGACCAGAGTCCTGCGGTTTTCGATGACTGATTTGATGAATTCGTTGCCGTCACCAGTGACCTCTTTCTGGAATTCCTCACTAAGATTGTGCGCCTTGACTACGTTGAGCCTTCGGCCCTGTTTATCATATGTATATATCCCGACTGCATCAGGTCGTATTGTCTGGTTTAATTTGTCGATGATGGCATTGATGACGCCGTTACAGCTAAGACTCGATAGCATGACCCGGTCAATATCCTGGATTGATCTTAACAGATTGAGATTCTGATTATAAGCCTTGAATATTGAGGAAACGAAAATCAACCCCACAAACATCGAAGCTCCAACAAACAGGGTAAGGATTTCCGGTTTGATCCCTGTTGGAAAGCCAGCCACATCCAGCAATTTAATGAATGCCAAGACCAAGAGGGGGATGGCAATGAACAGCCAGCCAATGGCCGGCTTCTTGCCGATCTGCCTCAGCGCCAGGAGGGCTGCGGTTACTTGAAGGATTATGGCGGCTAGAATGATAATCATCTGTTTCTCCAACCCTGTATATAGCAATATCCGTGCCAGGTAGTTTTGTTGTGAAATATCGATATATTAGGCTGAACAGATGTTAAGTTTAAGTCTACAAAGTGTGCCAGAATGGCACGATTTTTGGTACGTCCTGTGAGGCTTAATCTTCGTTAGGTTGCTGAACATGTACTGTGCCAAAGTGGCACAAATCTGACTGTTATGTGCCAAAAGAGCACAGTAGTCTCCATCCAATAGTTAACCCAATACGTACGATTTTTAGAGACTTATGAAACTAACAACCTTTTTTCTGCTCGCTAGCCGGTTCCTTTGGTTATAATAACCGTTTTTCTATCTTAAAGCGTACGCTTTCTGGTAACCTACATCCCTTACCGAGGCAATGCTGGTCTTGAAAAGACGTAGCTTTTGCTCGGGCGCACGATGCCTGAGCTTGAGCACGATCTTCTCGTCGTCCCGGTAAGCGATTTCACCGCGGTATTGCGAGCCGTCGAGCATCTTTATTTGATAAAGATGCAGTACCTTCATTATACGCCCCCTAGGCTGTGTAAGGTGAAGGTGGCGGAGCGTCAGGGCCATCATAAGGGGATGGCGGTGGCGCATCAGGCCCAACACAGAGATTTGGGTAAGGTGAAGGTGGTGGAGCGTCAGGGCCATCATA
>JASFEK010000061.1:0-9354 GCA_050124875.1 Caldifarciminota bacterium
TGCAAAACGCGGAATAGTGTGTTCTTGAGAGTACTCTTCTGCTAAGCATGTTTAGATAAAGTATATACACATATATTTTTTTGTCAAGAATCCCCAAAAACCGTGATCCATGATTCACGATTCAGGATACACGATAGCTGATAGCAGACCAGATGATCAGCGCACCGGGACGCAGGATACATGATAGAGTATGGTCACTAAGTCATTATGTCATTGAGTCATACGCATTTAGTGTTTGTGGCGTGGCGCGTCAAGTGTCTAGCGGGCGGGTCATCTTGACTTGCAGCATATGTCTACTATAATGAATCATCTAGGAGGCGACATGGCAACATATATCTTAGTGACCAAGCTATCCACTGAATTGACCAAAGATCTAAAGAAACGGGCGGAGATCGGGCGTAAATGGATGGAGCGCGTCAAAAAGGAATGCCCCGATGTGAAATTCGTGGGTCATTATGCCTTGCTCGGTCCATATGATTTTCTGGATATATATGAGGCGCCGAACGAAGAAACCGCGGCGAAGGTATCCATGATCAGTCTTTCCGGTGGTGCTGTATCAGCTGAATCCTGGACCGCGATTCCCTACAAGAAGTTCCTCGATTTGATCAAAAACCTCTAGTAGCTTCGCTTGTGTGAAGATGCTTTGATTTCAATACCGTCGGCGTCTGCATTAGGATATCAGAGGACCAGAAGGCAGGGCACCAGGACATCGGAATTCAGGTAGAGATCGATGTCAGGTTGCCTGAGATTCTGATTTGCGGATACTCTGCCTGCCGGTGCGCGGATAATCTGATATGCTTTATTGAATCAAGAAAAAGACTCCAAGTAGCATTACAGGCAACAAAGCGTGCTTAATAGTAATAGTGTGTGATGGCCAGGGTATGATGCGTTAAACGTGCCGCGTCAAGCGTTACGGTCTTTCTTGAATATCTTTGAGAGCCAGCCGTCTTCTTCTTTTTCGTCGGCGGGCATTGGGTTGTCAGGTTCTCTCGTTTTGTCTTGTTCTACAGGCTCCTCAACCGTACTGGATACAACTTTCACCAAGCCCGAAGAAATCATCCCGTAGAATATCTTTGCCGTCTCGAATTCGGGAATGTTTGATTTCTGAGCGATCTGCTTGATGCTCAGGGATCCATCGACGAAGGAGAGGACCTTCCATTCCCTTGGGTTCAGTTGTATTCTCTCAACTCCTGGGTGTGGTACCTCGACGATTTCAATAATCACATCAAAGGACGGGATGAGTTTCTGAATGCGTTTCAACTCATCAATGCGGCGCGCGGCTTCTAGTATGACTTGTTGAATAGGCAGGTCGACAGTGTGTTGCTCGCTTTCTTCGCCCGGGTTGAAAACAAAGTGGCCTTTCTTCCAACTCAGAATGACGTCGATGGCGGGTTCGCCTTTGATCGCGTTCGTTTGCGCGTGGGCGACCATGCCATTCTTGAAGTATACGATCCCGGTGTCATCACCCGTTTGGATCCGTAATATACCATCTTTCTGTCCCAACTGCACCAACTGGAAAACATCAGTTATCTCGAAATCCTGAAGATCGCCGGCTAGCGACATTAGCTTTTGTATACACCCATTTCCCGGAATTTCTTGATACGGGCATCAAGGAGTTCGGAAATGGGAATACCTTTCAATTCTTCTAAATTTTTTAAGATGGCGGATTTAATGTTATATGCGGTTTTCTCGAAATCCAAGTGCGCACCGCCCAGCGGTTCAGTTATGATGCCGTCGACGATGTGTAGTTGCTGCATGTCCTGGGCGGTCATTTTCAGTGCTTCGGCTGCTTCCTTGTTCTTCGCTGCATCTCGCCAGAGAATGGAAGCGCATCCTTCAGGGGTGATGACTGAATAAACGGCATTCTCCATCATCATTATGCGGTCGCCCAGGGCGATGGCCAATGCGCCGCCGGAACCACCTTCACCAAGGATGATGACCAGGATCGGCGTCTCCAAGGTAGCGCATTCAAAGAGGTTCGTGGCGATTGCCTCGGCCTGACCTCTTTCTTCGGCGCCGATACCCGGGTAGGCGCCCGGAGTGTCGACCATGGTCACGACGGGCAGGCCCAGCTTGGCGGCGGTTTTCATGACCCTCATCGCCTTGCGATAACCCTCAGGATGAGGCATGCCAAAGTTCCGCTTGATCTTTTCTTTGGTATCCCTGCCTTTCTGATGGGCGATGATCGTCAAGCTCTGCGTGCCGATCTTGGCGATCCCCGCGATTATTGCTGGATCATCGGCAAAACGCCGGTCGCCGTGCAGTTCGACAAAGCTATCCGTGATTAGCTCGATGATATCCAGGGGATACGGCCTTCGTGGATGGCGGGCCAATTGCACCCGCTGCCAGCGGGTCAGGTTGGAATAGACGCTCTTCTTCAGCTTTTCAGCCTGGGACTTGAGGCGCTGGACCTCTTCGTCGACCCCTTTCAGTCCCTTCAGTTCCTCGATTTTCTTCTCGAGTTCGACTATCGGTCGTTCAAAATCGAGCCAGATTCCGTTCACTATAGTCCGAGACCTATGCCTAGATTGTTGACCATGCCGAGGTTCTTCGGGAAGAAGGAGCCGCCGTATTTTATCAGTAGGCCACCAGCCTTGATGGCTACGCCGAAACCAGGATAGAATTCGTCGCGGTAGTTGACCGCCGCACTCAGGGCGATGCGTTGATGAATCGGCAAGGATCCTCCGATACTGAATTCAAATGCGGCATCGTTGACCAGATAGTGGAGGTCACCGCTCAAGGTGAATTTCTTTATTCGCTGAAAACCGCCGATACTCAAACAAGCCGGAAGATTCACCTCGTCGTTGTGGATCAACATCTTGGTGCCGAAATTCGTGGCACCAAAGCTTAAGCCACTCGTTGGGGTGCGGTAGGCAAAAGCAACATCCATGGCGAGTGCGTAATCTGAGTAGACGTAAATGTTCTCGGTTATATACTTGAGGTTGACACCGATCCTGCCTCGTGAGGAGACATTCACTGATGCCCCTAGTATTATCGAGAAATCATAGGCACGGTAATCAATGGTCGGGTCGTCGGTCGGATAATCAGGTCGCCATTCTATGTCTCCGTAGTCAAAGTTCACGATGCCCAGTCCGAAATCAATGGATTTTATTTTTCTGGTTAAAGAGAGTGATACACTTTGCATACCAAGGTAGAAGCGATTATAGGAGCAATTGAACGTGAAGTTATCACGCGCCTCGAAGTTGGCCGGATTGTAGAATATCGCTTCTTCATTACTGGCGACGGCAAAGCTCGTCGTGACACCAACTGGTGATGCGGGCATCAACAAGGACTTAACGCCCGCAGTGCTGATCAAGATGATTGCAAAAATAGTCATTTATTCCTCAATTATTTCAACGTTAGCCCTGGGTAGGGTAACTTTTCTCTTATCCTCAAGTTCCACATCCAAAACTCGAACCTTGGCTTCGGTTTCTACCTGAGCCAACTCAACCGGCAGGCCCACGACCTTGCCGATGAGGCCGAAGTAAGGTTCCCTGATGATTCTAACCTTCGTGCCGGTCTCGAGACCACTCGCCCTCGAGAGATCAGCCTTTTTCTTTGTGGGTGCCTTGGCATCAGCGGGCACAATCAACTCTGGTCTCATTACGCCCGCCCTTATCTGCGTGGCGCCATTCATGGAAGTCTTCTTGCCGCTCAGGGATTTGAGCAATTGAAAGGTCCGCTCGGCCATCCTCAGTTTGCCGAATCCCTCGGTGGCAATGACGGTGATGCCCACGTTTTCCGAACCGGTGATGGCAACACCGATATCGTAACCCATGAATCGTTTCAAGTCCTGGTCCTCGATGCCACCGACAACAACACCCTTGGCACCTACATCCCGGGCTTTCTCCAGGGCAGCATACTCAGCCATGGAACCGCCGATGATCACCCTGTCCTTGAACGCCTTGTCGATGTTACCCGGGGTGAGTACTTCTTCCGGTTTGTCGACAGCCATCGCGATTTGCCCGATCGTTTCTCCACCGATGCCGAAAATGCCCTGAATAAAGCTACCCGCGGTCTTGATCGCAACTCCTTCATTCTTTATGATCTCAACGACCTCACCATCGATGTAGGCGATTACTTCAACCGGGATCGGTGGCTCGCGCATGATCACCTGTCCGGTTATTTTTGAGACGCTTTCGATCTTCCCACCGATCGGGCTTTTCACCTGCGATTTGAACAGACCGAAGAATCCCTTACTTTCGGCGATGACTTCATCCTTTGTGCAGCTGTCGCCGGGCTTCTTGAGCATGACGTCATCAATCTCAGCTGGTAGAGTACCCAGCAGGCCGGCCACATTCAAGGTTTGAACATTCCCTGGCAGGTTGGTACGGGCGACGACTTGCTCGGCCGATACCTTGGAACCCTTATCAGCGAGGATCTCCCCGGGCAATGGAAGACGGCGTTCCTTGGTCAAAACTGTATATTCAAGAACTTTGAGACCTGGAGTGTATGCATGTGCCAATTTATGCCTCCTTTATAATTGTACTTTATGATAACCATATTTCTATACAGGTCAAGGGGATAGAAGATCCAGAGCACCAAACAAGGTTACCGGAAGAGTGCGTCAATGCCGGCTAATGGTTATGGGCGTTGCCGCGACATCACCCTATGGGGTGTGTGGCAAGGAGCCGTTTCACTTTCTTCATATTCTTGATATCTTCCTTGAGCCCGGTACGTGGTGTCTCCATGATGAAGGGCAGGTGCTTTAACGCCGGGTGATGCAGGAGATGATGCATGCCGTCTCCTATCTTACCTTGAGCAATGTGCCAGTGCCGGTCCTTGTGAGACCCGTATTCAGCTTTGGTGTCGTTCAGGTGGATGAGATGGAGACGGTGCAGTCCGATAGTCTGGTCAAAGGCATTGAGCGTGTGCGATATCTGTGCCGGGCCTCTCAAGTCGTATCCAGCGGCAAATGCGTGGGCCGTGTCCAGGCAGATGCCGGTACGCGTAGCGCCGGTAACCCCATCCAGTATCGTTTTGAGTTGGGCAAAATCAGAACCCAGTTCATTCCCGCTGCCCGCGGTATTCTCGAGCAGCAGCATCACCTTGTTGCTCACCCGGGCCAGGGCCATGTTGATGCCATCACTGATGCGCTTCAGTCCCTTGTATGTATCCTGCGCTGACCCAACATGCATGATGAGAAATGATGCATTGATCATGGCGCTACGGTGTAGATCTTCGACCAGGGCAGCGAGTGATCTTTGGTACAGCGTTTTCTGCGCCGATGCCAGGTTAATGAGATAGGGCAGGTGAACGCAGACCGGCCTGATATCATGGGATATGACATCCTTCTTAAAGATATTGATATCCTCACTGTCCAGGGGACGGTATTGCCAGCCCCGTGGATTGCGCGTAAAGAGTTGCACGGTCTCACACTTTCTCTCCACGGCGCGATGGACAACGTTGTTGAAGCCACCGGCAATGGATATGTGAAAACCTAAGCGCATTCTAGGATACGTGTTTGAATTACTATGTAATTGTGTAACTTGGTAACGCAGTCATTGAGTCAATATGTCACTATGTCAATCGCTATTGGTCGAAATGATGCCGGTTGCTATGTCTTACTCTTTCTTATGTATTGAGAGGGAGTTTGGGTCAGTGGTCAGGTACCGGTCCTTGCCGAAATAAAGAGCCGGGAAAACCTTCTTCTCATCTACCAGGTTCTTTTCTAATAACGTGTCTTGAGCTAGGTGCGTTAGCACAATACGGCCGACGACCAGAAAGTGATCACCATATTCATGCATCGCGTATTTCTCACACTCATACGCAGCATAACTCAGGTCCATGATCACGCCGTTCACTGCTTGGCCAACAGTGGCGCGGATGTTAAATCGATCCAGTTTGTCTATGTCGCGCCCTGAGGTACTGCCCAATTGCGCAATAAGATGTGCCTGATCCTTCTTTAAGAAATTGACCGTGAAGCCGTTTTCCTTGGTGAGTAGTTCATAAGTATATCGCTTCGGTGAAACAAGCGTGCCGTATAATGGCGGTGCTGCCGACATTGGCGTGTGCCATGCGGCCGGCATAAGATTACGTCCGACACCGATCATGGCAACGGTCTGGGGGAACAGGTAGTAGAACTTGTCGAATTTTTCGGTCGTGTGCATCACTTCTTTTTCTTCTTCTTTGGCTTGTGACAATCCGGGCAGAAACTCTCGCCTCTCTTCATCACCATACCCTTGCCGCAACTCGGGCACTTCTCGTCGATGGGTGGATAAAACGAAGAGGTTTCACATTTCTTGCACTTGTAGATCCTGCCCCGGCGTGTTGAGATGATGATCACCTCGCCACCGCACTCCCGGCAGGGTGTATCATGGGTCAGGTTTTCAGTATGACGGCAGTCGGGGTATCCAGAGCAGGCCATGAATTTGCCAAACTTTCCGTGGCGGAAGATCAGGTCGCGACCGCACTCGGGACACTTTTTGTTACTTTTTTCGACCACCATGTTCTCTGAATACTTACAGTCAGGAAAACCGGAGCAGGCGAGGAATTTCCCGTACCTGCCCCATCTGACCACGAGCGGTTTGTGGCATTTAGGACATTGCTTGTCGGTCTTTTCTACGATTTCTTCCTTTATTTTCTCCGCCTCTTCTTTGATGTTGTTCAGGTCGATGACAAATGGATCGTAGAACTCACGGACGACACGCTGCCATGATTTCTTACCGTTCTCCACCTGATCAAATTCCTTTTCCATCTTAGCCGTGAAGCTCACCGCAAACACATCCGGGAAACGGGGGATGATGATGTCGTACACCTGACGGCCCAGTTCGGTTGGTGTGATGCGACCTTCGGTCTTGATGACATAGCGGCGTTCAAACAGGGTCTGCACGATATGAGCGTAGGTCGATGGCCGTCCGATACCGTTCTCTTCCAGCTTCTTGATCAACCCGGCTTCTGTGTAACGCGGCGTGGGTTCGGTTTTCTTTTCCTGGAATTCGATTTCGCACAATTCTACCTTGTCCCCGACCTTGACTTTCGGTACCATGCCCCTTTCTGTGGCTTCACCGCTGACCAGTTGATACCCCAAGAACACCGGTTTTAGTTCTTCAGCTCGAAAATCGACGTCATTATGGTTCACTATCGCTTCTTTCAGACGATAGCGCGCGGGTGACATTTGAGAGGCGACGTAGCGGTTGTGGATCAAGCGGTAGATCTTAAACTGTTCCGGTGTAAGATGTTCTTTTATCGCATCCGGTTCGAGCTGGATCTTCGTGGGCCGTATTGCCTCGTGGCCCGCCTGGGCTCCCTTGCGGTCCTTGAACTTCCTGATCTCCTCATGAAGGTATTCAGCACCGTATTTGTTCTTGATATATTCACGCAGCCCTTCAAGGGCGGTGGCGTTGACCCGTATCGAATCGGTACGCATGTAGGTTATCAAACCGATACGTCCCTGCGGCAGGGTGACACCTTCGTAGAGCGTTTGGGCGATGTGCATCGTCTTGCGTGCGGACATGCTGAAACGCTTCGAGGCTTCCTGCTCGAGGGTTGACGTTATGAAGGGCGGTGGTGGACGCCTTGTCGGGTTCTTGACCTGGTATGAGGTGATCGTGCACTGCGTGCCCGGCTTCAGCTGATCCTGGAGCCGCTTCAGCTCATCTGGGGTCGCGATTTTCCTGCGCTCACCGGCAACGCGCCATAGAGTGGCATTGAAAACTTCATTCTTATCGGTTTTGAACGTGGCATCAGCCGTCCAGTAGGGGGTTGAGACGAAGGCTTCGATTTCTTCTTCGCGCTCGCAGATCAGTCGGAGGGCAACACTCTGCACGCGGCCGGCAGATAGCCCGCGCTTGATTATCGTCCATAATATCGGACTTGTATAATAACCCACGATCCGGTCAAGCACGCGCCGTGCCTTGTGGGCATCGACGAGATGGGAGTTGATGCTTGTTGGGTTAGCCAGCGCAGCACGAACATGCTCGGGCGTTATCTCATAGAACAATGCGCGTTTGATATTCAATGTGCCGGTGTCCAAGACTTCGGCCAGATGTTGGGCTATTGCTTCTCCTTCCCGGTCTGGATCTGGCGCAAGGAAGACTTCCGAGGATTTCTTGCACACTTTCTTGATCTCATTTATGATCTTGGCCTTGCCCCGGATCTTGATGTAATCGGGTGCGAAGTTGTTCTCAACATCGACCCCCAACCTGGATTTGGGTAAATCCTTTATGTGCCCCTTCGATGAGACTAGCGTGTACTGCGAGCCGACAAAACCCTTAATGGTTTTGGACTTGGTTGGTGATTCAACGATGATTACTTTCTTCTTGGCCACGCAACATTATATACCATAAATTCAACGAGTCAAGAACTGGCGGGAATTTATCCGTTTTCTGCGCGTAGCATGGTGGTAGATCCGACCTTCTTTCTTGACATTGATAGAGCGATAGTTATAATTGCAGAGAAGCAAATCAGGACCGACTCAATGGTTGCTGAAAGAGAGGCGCGATGCGTGTTGCTGCAATCTGGATCTGCTGCACGATGTCAGGTACGGTTTCAATCGATAGCCCGATTACAAACACAGCACTTCGGTGATTACTCGTTCCGAATTTCAGGACATTATTAATCTCGAAGGACAGGTCCGGGGGTCAACACTGAACACGGATGCAGCCTTTGTCGAAAGCCGAGGGGGGAAGGACGGCATGCACAAGGTGCAGGAAACATTTCGTCAGCTGGGTTATCCAATAGAGTACAGACACATAAGAGATATGGGTTGGTATCCAATATGCCTACGTGTGCTCTCGCTCCGTGTAATACAGGACGTGTTTGACCTGAAGGACGACGAAATAAGAGCCATGGGCGATACGGCCCCCAAGTTTTCATTTATCGTTAAAGTATTCATGAAGTTCACCGGCATGCCCGAGAAGGCACTAACCAGAATACCCGAATACTGGCGTATGCACTACAGTATCGGCGATATACGGGTTGATGAGGTAAACCAGCAGGCAGGATACCTGGTCGTCCAGCTGGAGAACTTTATGGTACATCAAATCATGTGCCGCTACCTTGAGGGATATTTCCGGAGGCTGCTGCAGTTCAGCTTCGTCACCCATGAGGTGAGGAGTAAGGAAATGAAGTGCGCTTTTAGTGGAGCACCGTACCATGAATACCATATCGCCTGGAAATAGCGGTAGTAACGGGAAGAAAAAAAATCCCGGAAGAGTGGAAAAAGATTTGTTCGCTCTCGAGGATTACATAAATGATATATGGCAGTTCCTGCCGATCCCGGTTGCCTACCTCAACCCGCTGGGTGTCATTCTGGATGTCAGCCATTCACTCGAAATACTGCTTGGGTTCAAGAAAGAAGAAATGGTTGGCGGTACGTTGATCGGGCTCTTCATTGAGCATGAGACATTGAAA
>JASFEK010000062.1:0-9282 GCA_050124875.1 Caldifarciminota bacterium
GCCGACGTTGAATCCGGCCTTGTCAGCCGGCGTGCCGGGTCGAATATCAATGATGATCACACCAGAGGCCGCCTTGGATTCATAGCGCTGAGCCCGCGGATCAGTGACGCTCATTACCTTAAGACCCAATTCGTATTCCTGCTCGGGTGCTTCTGCCGAAGCGCTGACCGTCTCCGGCATTTCACCGATCGTTAATCTAAGGTCTTTTCGTCGACCGTCTCTATAGACCGTGATGTTGACCTTCTTGCCGACGTCAGTTGCCGCAACCATGATCCTGAATGAAGCCATGTCCTCTACTTTCTTGCCATCGAATTCCAACATAACATCACCGGCTTTGATCCCGGCTCTGCTCGCCGGCGTATTATCGACGACTTCGCTGATCAAAACGCCCTCGAGAGAGGGGAGACCCATTGCGTCCTTGAGGTCCTCGGTGATCTCTTGAAGGTATACCCCTAAGTAACCGCGGGTGACCTTACCTTCGGATTTCAGTTCATCGATGACCGATTGTGCGAGACTGGCAGGTATCGCGAATCCAATGCCGACATTCCCGCCGCTTGGTGATGTTATCGCGGTGTTGATGCCGATCACATCACCGTGGATATTGACCAGCGGACCACCGGAGTTCCCAGGATTTATCGCGGCGTCCGTTTGCAGGAAACTCTGAAAATCTGGTCCTTCGGGGAGTACGATGCCGGCCCGGCCCTTGGCCGAAATGACCCCGACCGTCACCGTGCCCTCGAGGTGGAATGGATTACCAAACGCGATTGCCCAATCACCCACCTTGACCTTGTCGGAATCACCGAATTTCAGGTACGGCAACTTCTCGCCGTTGTCGATCTTGAGCAACGCGATGTCGGTACGTGGGTCAGTGCCGATGATCTCCACTTCCTCGCCCTTGAATTCTTGTTTATTGGTTAGTTTAACCACGATATCTGACGCGCCCCTGATTACATGATAGTTCGTCACCAGATACCCGTCCTCGGAAACGAAAAAACCCGAACCCAGTGTTTGCGTACGCTGTTCGGGTCTGGGGCCCGGTCTGAAAAAATCCTTGAAGAGGTCTTCCCACGGTCCTTCGAAACGCCACTCGAATCCAGGGAACGTTCCGGTGACCGTTCTTTCCGCCGAGATGTTTGCGACCGCGGGTGTCACGTTTTCGACCACCACGGTGAAAGGGCTTTCGCCCTGCGCCATAACCATGGGTGCAGCGGAAATATCTTCGTTGCTTGCTTCACTGCGGTTCGCCAGGCTTGGCAAACTCGCGGTGATAATAATTCCAAACAGGAATGCGAATACTGCGGCCGTGCCGGCAATGATGCCAGCATTGCGGAGTGAGATGTTCTTATGCACCGTTACCTCCTAAAGAGATCTAATAGACATGCACCGACTTCATATCTGCCAGGTGTTATGAATTCGATACTACTTCTTTTTGCGTTTTTGTGCCTTGCCCACCTTCTTGTACTCAAGTTTCTTCTTGTTGAGTTTTCTTTCGGTGGACCTTATCTTGGCTACCGCGTTCTTAACCTTCTTGCCCGTCTGCCAGTTAGCTTTCTTCTGAACGAACGCGGCCTGGTAAACCTGGCTGCCCAGTTCAGTATATCCGTCGCGGAGCTTGCGGGTCAGGTCAAAGATCTCGAGTTTGAGCGAGCCCTTTTGGGTTAAATCACCTGCCTCCTTGCCCACAACCTTAGAAGCATCGTCCAGCCATTTGACAAGATCATCCCAAATATTAGCCATTTGTTCCTCCTTAACTTTTAGACATATGAATGAGCTATCCGTTTATCGTGGTTCTTCTTGTGTTTATGCAGATACAGGTCCGGTTCATGTTTCCCTGATCTCTTTTTCTTTATCTTTCTGCACGCCATCAACTTTCTTGATGTATTCGTCGGTAGCATGCTGGACATCTTCGTGTGCCTTGAACGAAGCATCCTCGGAGATATTCTTATCCTTCTCGAGTTTCTTGATCTCGTTGTTTGCCTCACGACGGATGTTACGGATGGCTACCTTGGTTTCTTCGGCCATCCTCAGCGTGAGTTTTATGAGTTCCTCGCGCCTTTCCGTGGTGAGGGGCGGTACCGCAAGCCGGATTACGCTGCCATCATTGTTCGGGGTCAGCCCTACCGCGGATTTGAATATAGCCTTCTCGATGTTGGGCAGGGCGGTCTTGTCCCAGGGCTGGATGATGATCAGCCGCGGTTCGGGAATGCTGATCGTCGCCACTTGATTCAAGGGCAGCTGGCTTCCATAGTACTCGACCTTGATGCCCTCCAGGAGCGCGGGCGACGCACGGCCCGTTCTGAGTTTTGAGAGTTCCTGGGCAAGTAATGATAGCGATTTTTGCATTTTTACATCTGTATTCTTCTTTATTTCTTCGATCATCTCATCCTCCGCTGATTATTGTACCAATTTTCTTGCCGGCTAATACGTCGGAAAGTCCATGTTCCATGAAATTGTACACACAGATCGGGATGTGTGCTTCACGGCAGATATTGAAGGCGGTCAGATCCATGACCCGAAGGTTTTTGGCTATTGCCTGGTCAGGGGTTAAATGCCTATAGAATGTCGCCGCCTTATGCTTATGGGGATCTGCCGAATAGACACCAGCCACCTTGGTGCCCTTGATCAGCACGTCCGCATTCAATTCGGCAGCACGCAGGGCGGCTGCAGTATCGGTCGTGAAGAGTGGATTGCCCGTACCGGCGACAAACACAATGATACCTCCGGCGTCGTAGAATGCCAGGTCCTCGGATCGGTGGAAGCGTTCGGCAATGCCGTCGATGCCCAGGGCACTACTCATTTTGACCCGGTGTTTGGACTTCTTGAGAACAGAACACAGTATGAGGCCGTTGATTACGGTACCCATCATACCGCATAGATCAGCATCGATCTGGCCTAGGCCTTTTGCGTCGCGTCCGCGGATGATATTTCCAGCACCGACCACGACACCGATCTTCGCATCCATCTTTCTTGCCGAAGCGATCTGCTCTACGGTGTAGTCTATTGCTGCTTGATTAAGGGGGGTGGCTTGACCACCGAAGAATTCACCTGATAGTTTAAGGATGATCCTGCGGAATTTTTGGTGCTTTGGTTCTTGCTTCATTCACCGAGGCGAAAACGTACGAAACGCCTCACAATGATATTTTCACCGAACTTGGCGATCTGCTCTTTCAAGTACTCGCCGACGGTCTTTTCGGGGATTTTTACAAAGGGTTGCTCGACAAGACAAACGTCGGAGTAGAATTTTTCCAATTTCCCGGCCACAATCTTCTCGACGATCTCGGGTTTTTTCTTCACATCCTGAACCATGCTACGGTAGATCTCTTTCTCACGTTCGATCACGTCAGCCGATAATTCCTCCCGGCAAACAACCATGGGCTCGCTGGCTGCGATCTGCAATGCAATGTCGCGGACAAACCTCCGGAATTCAGTGTTACGCGCCACGAAGTCGGTTTCACAGTTGACCTCAACGAGTACTCCCAGCCGGTCGCCCGGATGGATATAGGCATCGATGATGCCTTCCTTGGTGATACGTCCTACTTTCTTGGCTGCTAGGGCCAGACCTTTCTTGCGCAGATTTTCAACCGCCTTCTCAATATCGCCATCGGCTTCCGTGAGTGCTTTCTGACAGTCAACAATGCCGGCGCCGGTTCTTTCTCTAAGCTCCCTCAGCTTCTCCCGTTCCATAGGTCTCCTTTTCTTCTGCCTCGAACCCTTTTCTGCCTTCGGCGACTGCATTTGCGATGATCTTGGTGATGAGTGATATCGAGCGTATCGAGTCATCATTGGCCGGTATTGGATAGTCAATATCAGTCGGGTCAACATTGGTATCCACGATCGCCACCACCGGGATGCTTACGCGTAGCGCTTCACGGAGTGCGGTTTCATCCTTGTGAATGTCAACAATGAAGACCATGCCCGGCAACCGGTCCATTTCCTTGATTCCTTGGAAATACTTGAGTAATTTCTGGTACTCGCGTTCAGCCCGGGCGAGTTCCTTCTTTGAGGTCATTGACCAACGGCCATCTTCTTTCATCTGCTCGAATTCCCTGAGCCGCGCAATCCGCTGGCTCAGGATATCGTAATTGGTGAGCAATCCGCCCAGCCACCGTTCGGTGACATAGAATATGCTCCCGCGTGCAGCTTCTTCTTTGATGATATCCTTGGCTTGCTTCTTGGTGCCGATGAAGAGAACACCCTTACCCTCCTCGGCAATGCGCACGGTTGCTTCATAGGCGCGCTTGAGCGCTTCCTGGGTTTGTCTGAGGTCGATGATGTGTATGCCGTTTCGCTTGCCGAAGATGTATTTTCCCATCTTCGGGTTCCATCGCTTGGTGCGGTGTCCGAAGTGACAACCCGAACTGACCAGTCTCTCGAATGTTAGCTGTTCCAAGATGCCTCCCTTATCGCTTAGAGAACTGGAATCTCTTGCGCCTTTTTGCTAAACCGTACTTGCAGCGTTCCTTTTTCCGGGGATCCCGTTTCAGGAGTCCGGCACTCTTGAGTGTGGGCCTCAATTCTGGGTTATGCTTGACCAAGGCCCGGGCAATACCCTGGCTGAGTGCGCCGGCTTGACCTGATATACCGCCGCCCGAGATCTTGGCCTTGATGTCGACACTACCCATGACACCAGCCGTGACCAAAGGTAGATTTACGAGATCGACCAGGTCCTGACGGCCAAAATACTTAAGGGGATCACGGTTGTTAATCTTTATGACCCCGCTGCCCGTAGTTAGAAAAATCTTTGCCGTTGCGGTTTTCCTCGAACCGGTTACTATCTGCGGCATTAATTATCCTCCTTACAATTCAATTTCATGCGGCGACTGCGCTTTATGCGGGTGCTTCTCATCCATGTATATCTTCAGGCGCTTCAGCCGCCGTGCTCTTAACCTATTCTTAGGCAACATACCGCTGACCGCATGGTAGATCACGCGTTCAGGGTGTTTTTTCAGCATCGTTTCCAGATTGATGCTCTTTAGGCCACCCGGGTAGAAAGAATGGGTGCGGTAAAGCTTACCCTTCATCTTTTGCCCGGTGACACGAAACTTGCCGGCATTCAGGATCACTACATAATCGCCACAATCAACATGGGGCGTATATTGTGGTTTATGCTTGCCGGTCAAAACAACGGCTATTTTCGAGGCCAAACGGCCCAGGATCTTATCCGTGGCATCGACAATATACCAGTTGCGCTTGACATCCTCTTTCTTAAGGATTTTCGTTTTCATTGACCACTATTATAAACAAAAACAGCTAGATGTCAACAATCAAGTGTAACCCGAAAGGCTACCTGTATTGGCTAAGAATAAAGCAGAGATTCCCGTGAATACAGTTAAATCAAGGATTTGAGTATTCACGGAATAGAGTTTCGAGTTTAGTGCTTAGAGTTTGGGCTTTCCTTAGTGTGCTTCACCCCAGTTCTGGCCAATACCAATCGTCACCTCAATCGGCACGTTGATCTCAATGGCGTTTTCCATGCTCGCCCGGATGATCTTCTGGGCTTCATCAACCCTGCTCTCTTCGATTTCGAACAGGAGTTCGTCATGAATTGAGAGTAGCAAACCGCTACTAAACCCGGCCGTGTTGAGTTCTTCTTCGACCCGAATCATCGCGATCTTGATGAGGTCGGCGGCCGTGCCTTGTATCGGCGTGTTGATCGCGGCGCGCTTGGAATACTCACGCAATGCGTGATTCCTCGCGTGCAGATCAGGCAATGGCCGGCGTCGCTTGAAAAGCGTTTCGGCATAGCCTTTCTCTTCGGCCGAGGCCACGGTTTGTTCGCGCCAGGCTGCAACATCAGGGTAGAGGTTGTAGTACGATTGAATGAATTGCACCGCCTCATCGTGCGCGATGTCAAACCGCATGGCCAGCCCGTAGTCGCTCATGCCGTATATGAGCCCGTAGTTGACGACTTTGGCCATTCGGCGCTGCTTATCATCAACCGCATCTTCCTCAACGCCAAAAACAGCACTTGCCGTGTGCCGGTGAACGTCCTGGCTCTGGGCAAATGCCTGAACAAGATTCTTGTCATTGGCGAAATGCGCCAGCAGTCTGAGTTCGACCTGAGAGTAATCGGCTGATATTATCCTGTAGCCGTCCTTCGCGACGAACCCTTTACGGATTTTCCTACCCAGGTCACTGCGTATTGGTATGCTCTGGATATTGGGATTGGAAGATGAGAGGCGGCCGGTCGCGGTACTCGCCTGGTTGAACGTTGTGTGTATCCTACCCTCCTTGCTCAGCATGATCAAGGGTTCAATATAGGTGGATTTTATCTTGGCGAATTCGCGAAACCGGAGGATCTCTTTTGGTACTACATGGCTCAGGCTTAGCTGGGTAAGTACTTCAAAATTGGTTGAATAATGGGTCTTACCGCGCTTGGTGGGCTTGAGCCCAAGTTCTTCGAAAAGAACCTGGGACAGTTGTTTAGGCGAATTGAGATTGAAACCGTGGCCGACCATTCCGAATATCTTCTTTTCTGATTGCTTGAGCAGTTTTTCTATTTCCGTGTCGAGCTCCTGCAAATAGATCACGTCTAGCTCTACGCCACGCTTTTCCATACTAGCCAGCACCCTGATGAGCGGTGCCTCGATGTTGTCGTACAATTCGAGCATTTCTTGCGCAACGAGTTTGTCTTTCATTGATAGATACAATTGCCGGCTGAGCAGGGCAACTGCTTCCGGGGTCTGTTCTGGATAGATCTTCAAGTTGTGCAGGCATAGGTCCTCAAAAGAATAGGCCCTGCGGTTGGGCTCGAGGAGCCAGGACACGATCTGCAGGTCAAAGAGCGGGCCAGCTAGGTCGGTCAGATGGGCGACTTTTTTCAGGTCGTAGCCGACTTTGGTCTTCTCCTCGTTGGTCAAAATACCAGCGGCTTGTTTGATAGATGCGCGATATATATCATTACCTTCACCGTTGAGTAATACTTGACCGTCAGCAACGGCAATGCCCAAAACTTCAGTGCCGGAAAATTCCTCATTGGTTTTCATATCTATCACGTTGTATGATGCGCGCTTGGTTTTAGAGAACTCCTTGATGTGTGAGTGAAATTCCAAATCGATGAGTATGGGCATTAGTTTGTTCATGTCGGGTTCAGTGATACGAAGCGCATCGAGGTCTATGTTCAGCGGGACGTCGGTTTTGAGTTGTATCAATTCGTGGGATAATAGGGCGCTTTCCCGATGTGATTGCAGGCGTGCGTCTTTTGCCAGGGCTTCATCGAAGTCCTTGTACTTCTGGATGATTTCGACCGCGCGCTTAGGCCCGATGCCCGGTACGCCCGGCACATTGTCGATCTTGTCACCGATCAAGGCCAGATAAGTGGGTACCTGTTCTGGTGTGACACCGAATTTCGCAATGACTTTATCCCGGTCCAGTATCTCATCACGGTATGCATCGTATACATAGATATTCTCACCGACCATCTGCAGCAGGTCTTTGTCCGACGTGGCGATATATACCTTACCGTGTTCCTTCAGCTTGACTGCAAGCGTCGCGAGCACATCGTCGGCTTCGTAACCCACGACTTCAAATTGCGGTATGCCCATGCATTCAGAGATTTCCTTGACCTTATCGATTTGAAAAGGAATATCTGGAGGTGGCGCGGGCCGAGTCGCCTTGTATTCCTTGTAAGCCTTGTCGCGGAAGGTTTCGCCGGGCGCGTCAAAGGCGAGTCCCATGTAGGCGGCAGGCAGCTTCTTCTTAATCTTCTGGATCAAGTTAACGAAGCCGAAGACCCCTGAGGTGTTCTCACCACGTGCATTCTTCAATGGGGTCTTGATGAAAGCAAAATATGAGCGGAATATGACCGAATGGGCGTCAATGATGATGAACTTCTGCGCCATGAGAGATTATACGCAATATCACCCACTGCACAAGTAGGAACAGGCATACAACACACCCTATGTGGTATTGACAGCGTGTGCATTATATGTAGTATTTCGGTGTGGTTGACCGGAAAAAGGTCCACGTAATTGTAAATCCGCACGCCGGTCATGGCAGGGCCGGCAAGAAATGGCCCCTAATTTTGGATTATCTACAGACCCTGGGATTCGATGTCACCTGGCAAATGACCGAGCGGCAGTGGCATGCCTATCATATTGCCAAGGAATACATGGAACAAGGTGCGCAGCTCTTGGTGAGCGTTGGCGGTGAGGGTGTGTTGAACGAGATATTGAACGGCGTTTTTGCGGCAGCCCGTACATCGGCTGGGCTGCCGTGCATGGCCATGATCCCGATCGGCACCGGTACAGACCTTTCACGTACCCTGCACATCCCCAAAGAGTATCACGGTGCAGTTGACATCGTCAAGCATGGACGGGAATTGAAGATGGATGTGGGCCGCATCACATTCTACTTGGGTAATCACACCTGGTCGCGCTATTTCATCAATGCATCAGACGCCGGCTTGGGTGGTGCCGTGGCCCGGATCACCAATACAATTCCCAAGGTACTCGGCGGCTTCCTGACCTTTCTGCTCTCCAGTCTGGTCGGACTGCTCAGTTTCAAGCGGATGAAACTGAAATTGACGGTCGACGGTAAACCGGTGGACTCGGGGCTCATGACCATTGTTGGGATACTCAATGGCCAGTTCTTCGGCGGCGGTATGCAGGCGGCGCCGATGGCCGTGGTCGATGATGGTATTCTGGAGTTCATCTACGTTAAGGATGCTACATTCTTCAAGGTTGTGACCAAGGTACTGGCCAAGGTCTATGAGGGTGAACACCTGGCATACCATAAGGTGCATGCGTGCCGGGGAAAAGAGTTGATCGTTGAAGGTCAGAAGGTTTTTCTCGCCGATGTCGATGGTGAAGTTGAAAAGGCGCAGAAGATGCGCGTGGAGGTTTTGCCTAAGGCGATCAGGATCCTGGTGAAGAAAGACTAATCTTTGTATAGATTGTTTTGAGCAAGATATTTCTCTACTGACGCAGTTGTCAGATAACGCACTGACAAATCCTTTTGGATCCTTGCCCGTATCATGGTCGAGGAAATGTCGATCATCGGCGCGGTGCTGGTCATGATCCGGTCATAAAACTTCGCTTCTTTTGACAAATCATAATGCGGCCGGCGTACAACGACGATCCGGCATTCCTTGAAAAGTGCTTCAGGCTCTTTCCAAGTTTCGATCTCCCGCCACTGGTCGCTGCCAATGATCAGATACAGTTCGTCGTCTGATCCGGCACGCAATGCCTTTATTACTTCAATCGTGTAGGTTTTGTCCGGCATCTTTTTTTCCACATCACTCATGAAGAACTTCTTGTTACCGGCAATGGCGAGCTCGGTCAT
>JASFEK010000063.1:0-9159 GCA_050124875.1 Caldifarciminota bacterium
CCACCCGAAATACAACACGACAACCCGTAATAACGGTATCGATATCAGCACAAAATACGGCGATAACGTATACTCCGTGGCCCCGGGCAAGGTCGTTTATGCCGACCGGTTCATGGGCTATGGAAATCTTGTGCTGGTCGATCATCTCGATGGTTACTACTCACTATACGGACATCTGGCAGAGATGTTGGTCAATACTGGAGACGATATACCTGCCGGCCGAATCATCGGACGTGTCGGTGAAAGTGGCTCCTTGTCCGGACCAATACTACACTTTGAGTTGCGTAAGGACGGCAAGCCGGTCGACCCGATGGCATACCTTGACTAGCAAAAGGAAATACTAGGCACTAGATCCTAAAATCTAGACAATACCAAATTGCCAGAATCAAACCTCAAAGCTGTTTTGAAATCAGTGATTTGGAATTCGGATTTGTTTAGGATTTAGAGAGTAGAATTTCGTATTTGGTTACACGGGGATGCATATCTTCTGCGCTTTTACCAAGTACGCGGTATGCGTTATCCCGCGTTCACGCGGACGCACACCCTGCAGTCGTACAAGCATCTCCCGCTCGTTGATCTCTTTCACCTTTATGCGCTGAAATCTATGCGCCTCAAGCGCCTCGATCGTCCTCTTGACCTGCTCAACATTCGGACTCCAGCTCACCAGGTGATGACCGCCCTTTAGCGCCTCGACCGCCTTGGGCACGATCGCCCAAGGTTCAGGCACATCAATGAAGATCGCATCGACCTCTTCCTGCTCAAAACCCTGCTGGGCTACATCCACGCAAGTAAATTCTACGTTATGCGCGTAACCCACCCGTTCAACATTCTTCCTTGCATTGACTATGAAGTCTTCTCTACGGTCGTAACTATATACAACGCCATCCGGAGCGACAAACTTGGCGAGTACCAGGGTCAAGGCACCACTCCCCGTACCCAATTCAATGACTCTCGAGCCTGGGCCGATCGCGGTTTCAAGCATTAGGTAGCCAAGGTCTTTGGGGTAGACAATGGTCGTAGTCCTCTTCACCTTCATCATCAAATCGGCCGTTCCAGGCTTCAGACAATAGAAATTCTTTCCAAGGTGGGTCTTCCCCACAAAGCCGAATGGCTTGCCGATGATATCGGTGAGATTCAGGTCACCGTGATCCGATGACAATCTCAACCCCTTGATTGCCTGGACGAGAAACTGCCTCTTCTCGTCCAGATAGATCAAAACCAGATCTTTGTCCCTGATAGCGTTATCGAGCTTCTTTACCACGTTCACAACAGTATAGCGGAATATAACCCAAAGTCAATTGTGTTACCCTGCACACGCACATCGTATTCGGTTCCATATCTTCACACCTTTGTTCATCCCCAGACAGCGAAAAACGACTCAATGACTACGCTCTATTATTGTTCGAGCGAAGTCGAGAACAAACCTTCGTTTTCAGCTACGTGATTAATTTCTTTGGGAGTAATTAACACTTGATACTACGATTTTTAGGAATTATTTGACCTTAGGTCTTAACAATCCCTAAGGCGTTTCCTATTATCTCAAACTTATGCAGACAAAAATCGAGGTCTTCCTTGCTGTGTTCGACCGAAACGCACAATCGTATTCTTTCCTTTTTCTGTGCCGCGATCACCTGTTCTTCAATAAGCCGTCTGGTGAACTCACCCGCTTCTTCATTATTGTTGAATGAAACCACAACAAGCGGGGTCTCACTCACCGTCTCAAAGCCCATCTGTTTGAGATTGGTAATAAGATAACGGCTATTCTTCCACAGTTTGTTATGAACATCGCGGCTCTGCGTCTTTTCTTTAACCATTTCCAGACCGGCAAGATTTACGGCAAGCATGAACTGCGGCACAAAATCCGTGATATGGCCAACATTCTCCCTGATTTTATTCACGAGGTACTTCTTGGCCCCGATATAACAGCCGAACCCTCCGAGGAAGCGGCTAAAACTACCAATGTCTATGTTGATATCCTCATAGACATTACATAGATCGACAAAACCTCTACCCTCACGACCCAGCAACCCGAACGAATTCAATTCATTGGCGACGACAATACACTCGCTTTCCCTGGCAAGATTCACAAGATGATTCACGGGCCCGATATTTCCCAGCCATTCATAAATTCCATCCACAAACATGACCTTCTCAGCATGATCCGCGAGTTGCTTGCTCAGCTGCTCCAGATCATGAAAATCGTAGTACTCAATATGCCGGTACTGTAGCACATTGATCAAACTGGCCGAAGTCTCGTAATCCACAAAGAAGGTTGTTTTCGGACCGAAAATAGACATCAGGGCAAACATCATTGACACTTCATCCGGGAAGAACAATAGTGATTCGATCCTCTTGACTTCGTTCATCTCATCCTGCAAGTCGGCCATGATCTCGGCGCGGGCATCGGTCGGTACAATGCCTCTCGCCTCGATGTTTTTGCGGGCTGTTTCGCTAAGGTACTCGCTGCTCTTCAGATGTAAACAATCGAAGTGCAGGAAATTCAGATAACGCTTGTTGCCATATACAAAAGATGGCTCTACTGGAACCGACTCTGGAATCTTTCCCTCTTCCCCAAAAAGGTGTACCTGGAATGGTTTCATTATACATTCCTTCCGCAACACTTCTTGTATTTCTTGCCACTGCCACACGGGCAAGGATCATTTCGACCAACCTTCTTTGCTACGGTAACCGGTGCCGAGCCTTTCTGACCGGGCCGCGCCGTGCCGGCATGACTTGCAGCCACTTCGGCTGCGACCGGTTTGGGCACCGCTTGCGGCTGTGTGCTTGGCTTGTATTCACGTGTCGCCCGTGGTTTCCTCACTGCGCCTGGTCTGGGCTGTGCCCTGAATGCCAAGCCAGATGCATCCCTGGCAAGATCGCGCTGCAGTTCATCGAACATCTTAAAGGACTCATGTTTGTATTCGATCAACGGATCTTTCTGCCCGTAGGCACGCAGGCTGATGCCCTCCCTCAGTGCATCGAGTGAATATAGATGATCGCGCCATTTGCTGTCCACCGTCCCCAGAAGCACAAACTTCAGTAACTCCCGGAAGATCTCCGGTTCAAATTCCTTTTCACGCCAGTCCAGTCGCTCCTTGGCCTTTTCCAGCAGGAGATCAAGCAGTTCTTCCTGCTTCATTTTCGGTATGTTCTCTTTGGGTAGTGCTATATCAGTGAGGAAAAGCATGTTAAACTCACCCTTGATCGCATCCCAATCCCATTCCTCAGGATTAGCCTTTGGATCACTATATTTCGTTATGATATCATCGATTGCATCATCGAAGAACTTGACGACTCTTTCCTTTAAATTATCACCAAGCAACACTTCATCACGTATCTTATAGATCACCTCACGCTGTTTGTTCATGACGTCGTCGTATTCCAGCAGGTGCTTTCGCACTTCAAAATGGTTTTCCTCGACGCGTTTCTGAGCATTGGCGATCGCCCTGGTGACCAGAGGATGGGTCAGAGGTTTCTGCTCCTCACCGCCGAAGCGATCCATGATCTCGGCGACACGGTCCGAACCGAAGATGCGCATCAGATTGTCCTCTAGGGACAGGTAGAAGCGTGACGAACCCGGATCGCCTTGCCGGCCGCTCCTGCCCCTTAACTGATTGTCAATTCTGCGCGACTCATGTCGTTCAGTCCCGATGATATACAAACCGCACGGCAGATCTCCTTGACACTCCTTCTTCTCCTGGTGATCGCATTCGGCACAATTATGGTCAAGACACAGGATACAGCACTTGCCGCATTCAACTACACCCTTACCCAGTTTGATATCAGTTCCGCGCCCGGCCATGTTCGTAGCAATGGTCACCGAGCCGGGCTGACCGGCTTGGGAAACGATGACTGCTTCACGCTGATGATGTTTCGCATTCAAAACCTCATGAGGGATACCGCGACGCTGTAGCAACCTCGACAAAACCTCAGATACGTCAACCGAAGTGGTCCCGACCAGTATCGGTCTTTTCTTTTCGTACCAACGTGCGACTTCATCAACAATGGCGTTGTATTTCTCACGCTTTGACCGGTATACTATGTCCTCATAGTCGATCCGGCGAACCGGTTCCTTGGTGGGGATCTCAACCACATCCAACTTATAGATCGTCCAGAACTCGTTGGCTTCGGTTGCCGCGGTACCAGTCATGCCTGCTAGCTTATCATACATTCGGAAATAATTCTGGATCGTGATCGTGGCAAAGGTTTGTGTCTCTTCCTGTACGCGCACATTTTCCTTTGCTTCGATCGCCTGATGTAAGCCGTCCGAATATCTGCGGCCCGGCATCAAGCGGCCCGTGAACTGATCAACGATGATCACGCGGTCTTCCTGTACTACATACTCAACGTCACGTTCGAAGAGGGAATATGCTTTGAGTAGCGCCCTTAGATTAGCCAAAGTCTCGCTCTTCTTCGCATATTCTTGATAGGCCTTTTCCTTTTCGAACAGCTTCTCTTTGGCGGTTAAGTGTTCGCCCTTGTCGATCTTACCAATCGTTTCACTCAAGTCAGGCAGCACGAACATGTGTGGATCCTTTGGCGAAACAAATTGTCGGCCTTTTTCAGTCAGGTCAACGATATTTGACTTCTCATCGATGACAAAATAGAGATCGTCATCAACTTTGGCAAAACTCTTCTCGCGCAGGAAGTTGAGTTCGTTCTGTTCAATCAGTTTCTTGACACCGGTTTCCTGCTCGAGTTTCAGGAGCTGTTTGTTCTTGGGCGATCCGCGGCGCGCCTGAAGCAGCTTCATGCCGGCTTCCTTATCATTACCTTCATCAAGTAGTTTCTTCGCCTCGGCGACGGCCCGGTTGACGAAAACGGTCTGTGCCGAATTCAGGCGCTGCACTACGGGATTCAGCTCATTGTACGCCTTGGTCTCATGTTCCACTGGTCCGGAAATGATTAGTGGTGTACGCGCCTCGTCGACCAGGATACTATCAACCTCGTCAACGATCGCGTAGTTGTGCCCGCGCTGTACCTTATCCTCGAAACGCCAGACCATATTATCCCGCAAATAATCAAAACCAAATTCATTATTCGTGCCGTAGGTAATGTCACGCTGGTAAGCCTCGATCCGTTCCTGTTGCTCCATGCCCTGCTGCAGCACACCCACGGTCATACCCAGGGATTCATACACCGGCCCCATCCACTCCCGGTCACGGCGTGCCAGGTAATCGTTCACCGTGATCAAATGAGCACCCTTGCCCGATAGACCGTTAAGATAAAGCGGCATGGTCGCAACGAGTGTTTTGCCCTCACCGGTCTTCATTTCCGCGATCTTGCCTTGATGAAGCACGATCGCGCCGATCAGCTGCACGTCAAAAGGCACCATATTCCATTCAGTTTCGATATCCACTACTTGCCATTTCTGACCCAGTAGCCGGCGGCATGCCTCTTTGACCACGGCGAACGCCTCGGGCATGATGCTGTCTAGCTCTTCACCGTCCTTGATGCGTTTCTTGAAGTCTTCGGTATGTTTGAGTAGATCGACGTCTTTCAGCTTCTCGTATGCTGAATTGATCTCATCGACGATCGGCCAGAGCGATTTCAACTCGCGCTCGACCTTAGTGCCGAATATTTTGCTCAAGACTTGCTGTAACATGCGTTTTTCACCTAATTATATGGATTAATCTCATATTGTCAACAAACACTAGAAATTCCATGATTTAGACAACTACAACAGAGCTATGTTTATCGATCCCCCCCGGATCACTGTAATGCATCAACCATAATCCCACTATCATTGCAAGAAGTCCGCCCACACCCCCGTCATTGCGAGGAGTCCCGTTTTCATATTGGTCTAATAATATGATACGGGACGACGAAGCAATCTCACGCCATAAATGCTCTCAAACAATCAAAACGTTCCAAATGAACTAAACGATATTAGCGGGTGACACAGTGACATAATGAGTAACTGCTCTGTGTGGGTGTTCTTGACATACCCTTCTAACTGCATATACTCACAAAGTAATCCACATACAACGTGGGAAATGTGATTCAGAACATAATGATTATGAGGAAGAAAAAAGTAAAAAAACGCAAGAAAAAAACAAACAACTATGCGTTCATCGACAGCCAGAATCTGAATTTAGCTATTCGGGAAACAGGATGGATCCTCGATTTTCGGAAATTCAGAAAGTATCTACAAGATAAGTACGAGATAACGAAAGCATTTTTGTTCATAGGGTACATTGCAGAAAACCAAGACATGTACACTCAGTTACAGAAGAGCGGTTACATATTGGTTTTCAAACCTACCTTGACTTTACCAAGTGGCGTGCCAAAAGGTAATGTTGACGCTGAACTTGTACTACATACAATGATCGAATATGATCATTATTCTAGAGCACTCATCGTCACCGGCGATGGAGATTTTCATTGCCTCGTCGACTACTTATCCAAAAACGGAAAATTACTGAAGTTGATGATTCCGAACAAACGAAAATTCTCGTCGTTGTATCGAAAAATGATGGACAACATTGTGTTCATGAATAATCTGAAGAAAAAACTTGCTTACTCACGAAGGGGGAAAAAGAAGAAATAGAAAAGGAGGCATTACCGCGGGACAAAACCCTTTGGATAGCCTCCCATCGTGATTCTACTATATTATAATCAGACTTACTTCTTCGTCAAGGGGTAAATTGTCCCAGTTGAAACGCTGCCTTAAGGTGTTCTTGACAAAACTCGCCTATTCCCTATAATATCGTGGTTTTCTTTGTGTTTTGCATACTACCTATTACTTAGTACGTGCTGTCTTAAAACGCCAGCGTAGCTCAGTAGGCAGAGCAGCGGTTTCGTAAATCGCAGGTCACCAGTTCGACTCTGGTCGCTGGCTTTCAGTCCCGCAGAAACCATGCGTTTCTGAGGGGATAATTTCACAAGGTCTAGCAAATAATGACTCTTTTTCTGTATCTCCATGTGCCATATTTATACCTGTTTGCTGTCTACAACTCCTGACGAGTTGGATAACATAAATGACGAAAAGGTAGACCTGCGGGCTGTTCGTCCGTAAGGTATTGCGTACATCAAGTAGCTATTATTTCAATCTTAGGTTCGACAGTGTGCCGATATAATAACTCCTCACTGTTGAATCCTTTCCATTGACACACATCTTAAAGTATATATGGTTATAGGTAGATTGATGATAAATTAACTAGAGGAGATGGGTTTATTTGTGGCGTTCTAGTAATAGATTCGAAAAAGGCAAGAGAAGTAATTAGGTGGAAAAAGTGGGTCATTAAGATCCCGGAAGGAAAGAGGTGGAATCCATCTGGGATCTCATCGAGTATTGACTTTCTCAAGGAGCTTAGCCTACCACTACTGTGACTTAACCGATTGCAAAGGAAGGAGGCAAATCGTGAGTGAGCTTAAAGAACTTATCGAATACATTGTGAAAGCGTTAGTCGACAATCCGGAAAAAGTTGAGGTAAAGGAAATCGCTGGAGAAAAGAGCATTATATATGAGCTTAGAGTCGGTGAAGGTGATTTGGGTAAAGTGATTGGCAAAGAGGGTAGAACAGCAAAGGCTGTCAGAACAATCATTACCGCCGCGGCAATGAAACAAGGGAAACGCACGGTATTAGAGATTCTCGAATAAAAAAGCGCAGTGTCTCTTGTCTTTTTCGTCCTGTTTTACACACGTCTAACCCGGTATCTATTTTATTGAAATCGATGGTGTCATTACAAGGAAGGTAATCAAGGTTAGATAAGAAAACCGAAAATTACAGCACTCCCCTTTTTTGTGTCATATTTCAGCTGCTTCTCAGACACATGTTAATAACAGTGAAATATAATCGCTTACGGTGATATAGCTGCAAATCTATTTGACGCCACTAAGTAATAGACAGAAAATCCAAAGGTGCTTAGCAGTTTTTTGATTGAGTGATTATAAGGAACCTCTCGACACAAAATTGACATTCCATGGAATTTGGATATATTTCTTCTATTCAAGGAGGTTTTGTGAATATCTACGTTGGTAATTTATCGCGTGATGCTAGTGACAGCGAATTACAGAAGGCTTTTGGAACCTTTGGACAGGTTCAATCTGTAACCATTGTTAAAGACAAGTTCAGTGGACAACCAAGAGGTTTCGGATTCGTAGACATGCCGAACAGCAAAGAAGCCCAGGCTGCGATCGACGGTTTGAATGGCAAGGAATTCATGGGTCAAGCACTCACTGTCAATGAAGCACGGCCTCGTCCAGATCATCGAGGCGGCGGAAAACGAGGTGGTGGTGGACGTCGTTCCTGGTAGAATAGTTATAAACAAAATCAATCCGTCGCAGAACTCTGCGAACCCACATGGTTCCAACAGTGTCGCAGAAGGTATTTGACACAACGGGAAGAGTTGTGGAGCCCACCAAGATACTGCCAGGAATCTACTTCATTGAATTTGACGGCGTGGTGACATCGAAGATAGTAAAGGTCAGGTAGCGATCAAATTCATAGATTGTGGAGTGATAATGACGTAAACTCCCCCTTTTTCCTCTTGCCAGATTTGTGCTGGGAAATTGCCCTGCGGACCACTAAACCGCAGGTCACCAGTTCGACTCTGGTCGCTGGCTTTTCACCTTTAGGAGAGCTCTTCGTCTGTTGTATTAGGTGCCTTTCCCAGCAATGACGGCCATCGTTTCTGAATTATCTGAATATCCTCTTCCCGTTATATCACCAAAAAACTGCATGTCATTGAACCCAGCACCAGAAAGAGCTTCACTGATGGAGTCCTTTGTATAGGCATGATCCCAAATCCGGTAAATATCAAAGTTAGAATTGCTGTCAAATACAAAATACTGTGTTAGTAAAACACCTTGTCTCGGATATTTGATCTTTTCAGTAAGCAGCAAGTAAGGTATTGGTCTCCAAAAACCTTTCTCTTCGTACTTCCAGGTTCTCTCTTCCTTTACCGAATCATGATATTTCGGAGTGCAAACATCAAACAAAAAATAGCCACCTGGTTTCATTGATTTATGTATTTTGCACAAAAGTAAATCACGATCTTGATCAGAAAGAACACCGAAGTCACAATAGATCAATGTCACGAGATCAAATATATTGCTGTAATCGATGGTTAAATAGTCTTTGTAGATATACTCAATTTTCAATTTATTCGAAGTTGCATATTCCTTTGCATGTTGAATTGACCGTTTCGAATAAT
>JASFEK010000064.1:0-8999 GCA_050124875.1 Caldifarciminota bacterium
TTTCCCGGTTAACACCCTGGTTAATTATCCTCAAGAACCCAGGCGGCGACCATGAGACGGTCTGATGACACCATTCGGTTCGGTGATCCAGTTGCAGCAGAGCACACGGATTGTCGTGAAGGCAAGGCAGTAATATCTGTATTCTTTCATCAGAAATCAACCTGTCATGCAAAGCCATAAGTCTTCTCGAGAATTTCTTCAGTGCCGGCTCGATTGCCACGAACAAACCACCACCATTCAAGCGACGCAGAACGGAACTGAAAAAACGCAACGACATGTTGTCGTCTTCAGCTATCTCGGCAAGTGAATTGACGCACAGGATAAAATCGTAATTCTTCTTACTTGACAGTGAATAGAGGTCCTCGATTCTTCTTTCCAGGAAACGCACCCTCACGCGTCGATCGCGCACCGCAAGCCATCTGCTCAAGATCCGTGCATGAGCGAGCATCCGGTGTGAGCTATCAATCCCGGTAAACTTGAATTGCCTGATCCCGGACATTTGACTGAGTCTATAATACAACCCGAAGATACCGGCACCGCTGCCGCAGCCTACATCCAGAACATCGAATTGTTGCCGACCCGCAAGCAACCGGGAATAACGTGACTGGATCTCGCTAGTCACGACTGCCGTTTTCACTAAGTTCATCGGAAAATTATAGAGGAAATATGCATCGGCGTACCGCGCTTCAGAGGACTTGCATATCGCGAAATCCGCAGAGAGTTTCCTCATTTCCTTTCTTATCGCTTGCAGTCTTTGCCTATAGCGCCCCGCTGATGACTCATCAAGACCAGGCATGTCTACTAAATCCAATATCTTTCCGGACATCTCATCAGGCAACTTCATTTGCTGGGAATTATGTGTTTATGGCAATGAGACTACTCGTGCCCCGTGTTTGGAGAACAAATCACGGGTATGATCATCAGAGGTCAAATAGATTACTTGATTTCCCTTTTCAATAAAATTCTTCAGCAACTGTGCAAGCCTCTGGCGCCGCTGCCAGTCAGCAAAGATGAATGCATCGTCCAGGATCATGAAAGCACCCTCTGGATAGATGTTCTTCAAGGCCGCCATCCGGAAACACAGTAACAGTTGATCTTGAGCTCCGCTGCTCAAATCTTCAATAGGGTACTTCCTGCCCTTTTCGTCGACCACCACGAAATTCTTTTTTTCTACCAGGACCTCTTGATAACGGGCAGTGACCGTTCTGAAACATTCGCTCAAACCTCGCTCGCCGTGCAATATCCCGCCGATAAATTCATCAAGTTCTTTGCTCATATCGCCGAGGATCTTACGAGCTACAAGTGCCGCAGCCTTCCGGAGTTCGTATTCATGCAGCTCTTTTTCCAATTTCTCATATTTCTGGAAGGCCTCACGATCGTCTTTGATATCCACCCGGGTTTGCTCGACGTCGCGGAATAACCTTACTTCTTTGGTCAAGCTCACGATCATCTGTTCTGCTTCATTCTGTTCCCGGAGCAGATCCTTTTCTGTTTCCAGGTCAACCGCTACTTCCGGCTGCCTTGCCTGGCGCTCTTTGATCATGCGTTCCCATTTTCTTGGATCATTCTCATGAAGACGCTGACCTAGGCTGGCCCCGAGTTTCTCCTGTTCGGTCTCCAACCTTCTCTTCTCGGATAGCTTCTTCTCCAAATCAGAGAGTACCGCAAGTCCTGTCTTGGAACGCAGATCAGCGATCTCACGGTCAACTTCTTCGATCGACCGCGCGCTGGTCAGGCGTTCGATCATCATCGTCTTTTCCTGAACCGCAGTCTGCTTCTTCAATTTCTCCTCTTGTATCTTCTCGATCCGTGTCGGTAAGTCTGCCAGGCTATCGATATCAGGAAATACTCTCTTTGTTCTTGCCAGCCAGTCATTCTTATCGGCCAGCGCTTGTCGCCCGAGTTTCCGGCGCCGCAAGACGACAAATACCGTAATCAAAGCACCGACAAGAAAAATAACCGATGGCAGTAGCGGCAGACGCGTGAAAAACGACAGCACAGTGGCAAGCACTGCGGTGAACAAAGCGATCAGCGGGAAGAGAAGCGATGGCATGTTCGCCCCTTCTCCTGTGTCACGGGCCGCAGCCCGCAAACCCTCAGTCTCGATGTGCTGCTCGATCTCTGCTAGTTCGCTGAGTTCCTTTTCTAACACCTGCTTCTCCTTGTCCACCTCCTCCAGCCGAAGTCCCTCATTTGCCTTGGCATCTCTTTCGACCTTCAGCTTCTGCCATGCAGTCAGATATTCGTATTTGTACCGCTCATAGTCACGAAGGCCGGTTTGCGTTTCCTGATATGTATTATGTAATCTGCGCAGTTCCTGAAAGTCGCGGAAGCCTTTGTGCCGGCCAATCAAATCGAGTTTTTCCTTCAAATCTCTATTCCGATTAAGGAGATACCCTAATTCGATCTCTTTCTTTCCAATCTCGCCGATCTTCTCCAGGTACTCGCCTATATCCTTCTTGCGCCTCATCTTGTTCTCGATTTCCAGTTGCATGGTTTTATTCCATACCTCTTTTTTCGGCTGTAGCCCCACTGCATCGAATATCTGTGTATCAAGTTTTGTGAAGGGTACACCTGCGCCCACCTTGCTCAGCATGGATTTCACGCCATCCCAAAAGCCAGCTTCGCCCCGGATGCCGAAAAGTCTGGATTCCGATGCCTGTACATACAGAAGATTGGCAACGTCGCCCGCCGGCAAATCAATACCTTGCTTCTTCGCCGGAAGACTCACGGAGCGACCATCATCTTCAATTTCTACGAGCACGTCCTCTGCCTTCCCGTAGCGCAGGTTCGCGACGGTTTTCCTGAAAAGAACATAGACCAGCATTTCAACGAGCGCGGTTTTCCCCGCCTCATTCAACCCGAATATGATCTCAAAATCACCGGGCGTCAGCACTAGTTTTTCAATCGGTCCGTAGCCCAGAATGCGTATTTGCTTGATCTTCATTTCAGCGCTTTGCTGAAGACCGGAAAAGTGATTTCGAAAACTTTCTGTCGTAGTTGATCATCCAGTTCCCTTGTCCTTGCGATGAAATTCTGTATGAGTGGATTAGTGATCAGCTTATCCCAGGATTCGATTTTCACGCTGATCCTTAGGTCCTGGAATCGACTAGCATGACTCTCTTTCATTACAGCAATTGAGTCCAGATACTGCTTCTCGTTCTCACCAACATAACCGGCGACTAAAATGTTAGGCATGACCCTTGCATCATCCAGGCTGCGCAGACAATCGTCGATGTCGTCCAGAATCTTCTTCTCAATATCCGGGTAGACGAAAAATGTCTTGGTCACCCAGTAAGCAGCAATTTCTACTTCGTGTTTCGTTACTTTCAGGTCGTTCTTGTTGATATCTATGAGGTAGAAATACCTCGCGCCCACGCACTTGGTATCAATGGCAGTCGGGGATCCTGGATATACAACTCGAGTTTTCTCATATTGTTGTTCAATACAACTGGCGTGCAGGTGACCCATTGCCACGTAGCGCGCGACACTCTCCAGGTCGACCGGAAAGATGGGCATGTATCTGGTTTCCTGGTCCTCGAGTAAGGAAAAAATGAACGAACGGTCATACAATGTGCCATGGGCTATCAGAATATCAATACCACGTGGCATATCTTTCGTGCAGTCACTGAATTTCTTGTCGGTATACGGCACCCCGCACACCTTTACGTCTTTGCATTGTAGCAACTGGAACGGCTTCGCTATGAGTTGGGTGACATTGTTACCATATTCGTATTGCGGGCCAAAGGACCCGGCATCGTGATTCCCCGGAAGAAAAAGGAGATTCGATCGCGATGACGCACACATCTCTCTCACTTCAGGACGGAGAAGTGTGGCATCGGCGTCTGAGTCAAACAGGTCACCCGCAACCACGAAATAATCGACCTTCAACTCGTCTGCCTTGCTCAACAGCCAATGAAAACCTTCCAGGCGTTTTTTCTCACCTTTTTTCAGGTGTAGGTCGGCGGTATGCAGGAATCTCATGACTTCAATACTTGTTACTGTAGTAATCTTCCAGGATCTGCCTGTGATCAAAGGCAAGTTCGCCCGGCATTGTGGCCCGCTCGAATAGTCCTATTTCGGCCGCGTCATCACAGGCTCTGGGCTGACCTTGTGCCTGAGCAGTGAATACGACCGAAATCGTGTGCTTGCGTGGATCACGATCAGGATCCGAATAGGTGTGTAACTGTTTAAGTCCCGTAACGTCCAGACCGGTTTCTTCCTTTGCCTCGCGCCGAGCCGCATCCTCAGCCGATTCTCCATAGTCGATGAAACCACCCGGGATTGCCCAGCCAAACGGCGGGTTTCGGCGTTTGATCAGCACTATTTTCCCCGCAATTTCGATGATTATATCGACCGTAGGCACAGGGTTACGCGGGGTCATACGCTCAATTATAGGCATAAACTCGGTCAAATCAATAGTTGACAAGCTATTGCTGCCTACTATAATATAAGGACGGATTGCAAGTTAGGTTGAATTATCTAGACATTTTCTTGATATTCACCACAGACTTCAGTTTCTACCGTTCACAATAAAACAGGGGGTTTTAATGAAGAGATTAGCGTTGTTATTAGCACTCTTGTTCATTCTGGGAACAGCTCAGGATATGATTGTCAGGGTCTACGTCCCGACCTGGCAGGATTTGAAGAAAATTGATGAGAAAGCACTAGACATTGCGGCTGGTCGATACGGTGAATGGTACGACCTCGTTGCCGATGACGAAGTTCTCAACAAGGTGATCGCATCTGGACTCGCCTATGAGGTAACCGTGCACAGTCTGGAGTATGAAAAGGATCAAGTACGCGGATATTATCTATCATACGCAGAAATCGTCGATTCGCTCAGAGACCTTGCATTGAACCATGCTACAATATGCGTGCTCGATTCTCTACCCTATCCCACGTATGAAGGCCGGTGGATTTATGGTATCAAGATATCAGATAACCCGCAATTAGAAGAAGACGAACCCGGGTTCTCTATTGATGGCTGCCACCACTCACGCGAGTGGGCAACCCCGCAAGCGGTACTGTTCTTTGCTGATTCCATGATCAGCTCTTATGGAGTGGTTACCGAAATTACCGACATCATCAACCGCACGCGAATTCATTGTTTTCCGGTGATCAATGTCGACGGATACGTCTATGATTACCCTGGACAGAACATGTGGCGTAAGAACCGTGAACCGTTCGGCGGTGCCGTCGGCGCGGATCCTAATCGCAACTATGGCGGCGCGTGTAACGGCGAAGTGGATGGTTACTGGGGTGCCGCAGACGAGGGTCAACTGACCCATCGGCCCGCCGCCAGTACATTCTGCGGCGCTTTTGCATTCTCCGGCGATGAGGTTTGGGCATACACAACATTTATCCGCGAACACAAGATCACTACTGGTTTCTCCTTACATAGCTACGGTGAAATGGTCATGTACCCGTGGGGATACAAACCACAACGCACGCCGGATTCCACGCTCTACGATGAAAAGGGTTACTACATGGCCGGCATGATGCAGAGCCTGTATTCAGGCACCTATGATCCGGGACCGTCCTACTACAACCCCTATCCGACTGCCGGGAACACACGTGATTGGGTTTACGGCTATAACCATTACGTTGCCGGGCTATCCAGTCTGTTCTACGGTGCTGAGATCGGCACTGCGTTCTATCAGAACCAGAATGATCTGGATTTCATATCACTGCAGGTCTTTAAGGCGGCAAAATACCTTGCCGGGTTTGCCGACTCATTGATGATCGCCACCGAGGGTGTTGTACCGGCGCCGGTAGTCTACCCGCTAGGTACAAGCAATGCTGACTTCACGGTAAGCTGGCACGCCCGGAATCCTGCTCATAATAACCCTCTGAACTGGGAACTGGTTGAACTTTCGAACCCGTCGATCATTGAAGATAGCCTCGAAGGTGGCACAGACCGCTGGATCTTACAGGGCTTCACGCTCTCGACCAACCAAGCCCACTCTGGTACTCACAGCTACTTTTCCGGCAACGTCAATAATATGAACAATGCTGTCCAGACCGTGCATCCGTATCTGGTGGAAACCGGCGACTCGGTCACTTTCTGGTGCTGGTACGACCTCGAAACCAATTACGACGTCGCCGTTGTAGAAGTATCAGAAAATACCAAGGAATGGTTCAATCTCGATACTACACGTTTCAATGGTAATTCAAACGGCTGGATTCGTAAGGCATACTCCCTGGAAGACTGGCTCGGCAAATCGATCCATATTCGATTTCGCGCCATGACTGACGGCGGAGTCCTGGATCAAGGATTCTACGTGGACGACATCCACCCCGTATGTTATTTTACGGATCTAGACACGGTGTCTTCCAGCATCACTGACACGCTATACGAATTCGTTGACCATCAGAGTGGCGAGTATTACTATCTGGTCCGGGGTTACAACTCAACCTACGGATGGGGTGATTACTCATGCTTGGAAAAGGTTGATGTATCAGTCGGGGTCGAAGAAGGCGAGGTTTCCGGGCCGGCAAAGACACAAACCTCACTTGTGCTGGGCCAGAACCCGTTCAATGGCTACCTACACATTGCTTACGCAATCGGTAATGAGGCAGAAAGAGCACACCTACGGGTTTATGACGCGACCGGCAGGATAGTACGGAATCTATCGGAACACCTATCTGTCCAGAGTCATCGGTCATCGGTTATCTGGAACGGGCAGGACGATCAGGGTCAGACAGTTACCAACGGCATCTACTTCATTCAACTCGAAACCGGGAAGAATAGTATTGTTAGAAAAGCAATCCTACTTCGCTAGACAGTCGTGAGATAGACGTCTGGCCAGGCATTCCAAGGAAAGCCACATGTTAAAGAAACATCTTGCCGTGTTTATCATCTTATTCTGCCTTGGTATCTCGGCAACCAAAGAAACCATAAAACTTGTCGAGATAGAAATCCCCAGTCACAGTGAAGTCTACGAATTGAGCAGACTACACATTACCATCGTAGATGCCGGTTCTGATTACGCACATGCTTTGGTCAATGAAACTGAAACCGCAAAGCTGACGAATGCCGGATACAAGGTACACGTTTTGATCAAAGACTACCAGGCCTACAAGGACGATATCTTTCAGAGAGGTTTTTATCACACATATGATCAAGTGTACTCTGTACTCGATTCATTTGCTACGGACTATGCAAATATCTGTCGGCTGGACACAATCGGGTTCAGTGTACTGGGACGCGCGATATGGGCCATGCGCGTCACTGATAACCCACAAATCGAAGAAAACGAACCGGAAATACGGCTGGCCGGTAACATGCATGGTGATGAACATATCGGCACCGAAGTCACCCTCTTTTTCTTGCGTCACCTTCTCACGAATTACGCAATTGATCCCCAGGTGCAGGACCTTGTCGACAATAACGAGATTTGGATACTACCCACTATCAATCCGGATGGCAAGGCTGCAAACACACGCCGCAATGCCAACAATGTCGACCTGAACCGTGATTATGGATATTTTTGGGACGGATGGGGAGGCAGTACGGCACCATCCTCACAGATCGAAAATCAACTAATGATGCAGCATTTAGAAGAAAATAACATTGGTCTTGAATACAATTACCACTCGGTTGCTCAGTACGTGAATTATCCATGGGATTATCATATGGCTGATCCACCTGACAGCCAGCATATTATCACGTTATCAGAGATTTATGCTGACTCGGCAAATCTGACCGCGATAAATGGTTACGCCTGGTATCAAACAACCGGCGGACTACAGGATTACACAATAGGTACGAGCGGTGCCCTGGCGTGGACGATCGAGACCCTTGAGCCGTCCGCGTCTCAGGCGATCGATCAAATCTGCTATGACAACCGCGATGCATTAATGGACATCTGCGCCCGCGCCGGATGGGGGATCCGGGGCGTAGTCAAAGATTCGCTTAGTGGTTCTCCCCTACATGCCAGAATTGAGTTCGTCGACCCGGCTCGCATCGACATATACTCTGATCCCGTACTTGGCGATTTCCATAAGATGACCGGACAAGGCACGTATGACTTAAGAATCAGCGCAAACGGCTATGCTCCTAAAACGATCAACAATGTTTCAGCCCCGGCGTCAGGGAATGTTTCGGTTGGTGATGTTCTCTTAGTTCCCGACTCCTCATATCTTCATGCATACCGGGTTGTACTCTGCCGCTATGCAGAACATGCCGAGCAGGGCAACAAGACACAAACAAGATTTGCCCTGGGTGCTCCGGACAATCAGTTCTTCTCACTAGGACAAGACGGCTTCGTGGTCGTTGACATGGGTCCGGACACACCGATTCACAACTCCCCCGGACACGACTTCACCGTGTATGAAGGTAATGACAACGCCGACGAAGGCTATGAAGTCTTTGTTAGTGATAACTGGACTGGTACCTGGCAGTCTTGCGGGAGCGCCACGGGCACGGCAGATTTTGACCTTTCAACTGCCGGATTGAGTGTTGCGCGGTATGTCAGAATTGTGGACGACGGCAGCGCAACCAGCGGTCAATATGCTGGCTTTGATGTTGATGCAGTTCAAGCATTACCCCCGGCAAATTTGCCGAATCTGTTTGTTGCCGGTTATCAGATACTCGACGGCAATGGCATCCTGGAACCCGGCGAAACTGCTGATCTGATAGTATCCCTCAGTAACGCAGGAAACATAGCTGCGAATAACATATCGGCATTCCTCATAACCAATGACGCATATCTATTGATCAACGACTCATCGGCTGTTTATGGTAGTATTTTGCCGGAATCGACAGTGACCAACAACAGTGATCCGTTCAATATCACTGCATTACCGTCGACGCCTTATGCACACGAAGCCGGCCTCCAATTGGTCGTTACCGGCACCGGGTATCTCGATACCATAGACTTAACGGTCACAATCGGCATTCCCGTGCCGACCGATACGGGTTATTATTATGTGTACTATTCGGGTGGTCCGCATACTTATTCGCCGGTCTTTGATTGGATTGCGATCGACAGTAC
>JASFEK010000065.1:0-8967 GCA_050124875.1 Caldifarciminota bacterium
TGGTATTCTGATAGCCTGATAATCTGCCCCCTGATCTTCTGATATCCTGGTACTCTTCTTCCAGGGTCATAGGTGACACAGGACATGCAGTAGCGCCCGATTCTGGGTGCTTTTGGCATATTAATAAGAATCCGTACACATGTTAAACAAATACTTGAATTCATCTCTATTTAGTTTATAATACCGTATGGTTAGGGTTGTCGCCAGTAAAGACAAGAGAATTTCTACTGGTAGTAATATCACAAAGATCAATGATCAAGAAATCGAAGACTTCCTGGAATTCCAGTTCTACAATGACACCTCGAAAACCCGTCGCGTTCAAGTAAAGAAGAACGGTCGACTAAGAACCCTTGTTTACAGACCGAACCAGCCGATCGCGGTCACGCTTGAATCGCCCCGCTACCGACAGTGTGACAACCACTGTGATTTCTGCTTTATCAAGCGCCTACCCAAGAATCTGCGAAAAGAGCTTTATTTCCGCGATGACGATTACCGTCTATCATTTCTGTTTGGCAATTTCTTGAGTCTCACCAACGTAAGCGACAAAGACATAACACGCATCGTCAGACTACGATTATCTCCTTTGTACGTGTCGGTGCAAACCACCGATCCGAAATTACGCGTTCACTTGTTCAAGAACGAGAAAGCTGCAGCCATTATTGAAACGATGAGCAAGTTGATAGACGGTGGCGTGAAGCTGCACTGTCAGATCGTTGTCATTCCCGGATTCAATAGTGGCAAGAACCTCATCAGAACCATCGAAGACCTCAGCGCAATGTACCCAGGAGTGCTGTCGATCGGAATCGTGCCCGTCGGAAAGACAAAGTACAGCGAGGGCATTCCCTCGGTTACTAAGCGAATGGCGCAGTCCATAATCCAGCTCGGCAGGGAGTACCATGATCACTTTCGAGAAAGATACGGGAGGGGGCTTGTCTATGTTGCGGATGAGCTATTCACCAAAACTGGACAGCCCATACCGCCGAGACAATACTATGACGATCTACCCCAGTACGAAAACGGTATCGGCATGGTCCGTGCCTTTCTTGATGAAGTCAATCAGATAAAAAGAGTCAAGAAAGCAAAAGGTCGGTATTTGATCTTAACCGGAACATCAGCCTATCCATTCTTGAATATCCTAAAAACAAAACTCGATCCCCGTATCAAGATCGACATTGAACCCGTCAAGAATCATTTCTTCGGCCTCTCGGTGACTGTTTCTGGTTTGCTTACCGCACGCGACATAAATAGGAAGATCAGTACTCTGAATGTAAAATATGACCGCGTCATTCTACCTCCCAACTGCGTCAATGAAAGAAAACAATTCCTGGACGACGAGATCGTAAAAGACCGGCGCGCACTGATCGCGCCACCGAGCGTACAGGAGCTTCTCCAATGCCTACAGTAGTGATTGTTGGCCGGAAGAACGTGGGCAAATCGACCATATTCAACCGGCTCACCGGCATGAAATTGAGCATCGTCTACAAGGAACCCGGGGTCACGCGGGACCGTGTCTATAATGAAGTCCAGTGGTGCGGTAGGTCTTTCGATTTGATCGATACGGGCGGTTTTTTCCCCGATGAAGATTTCCCGTTGGCCCGGAGCATACAAAAGCAGATAGAAACAGCCTTGCAGGAAGCAGATTTGATATATTTCGTGGTCGATGGCCGTACTGGCCCCAAGCCCTCTGATGCAGCAATCAGTGAAGAACTCAGAAAGACAGGCAAGAAGACATTTCTGATCGTGAATAAGATTGATGACCTGAGATTTGAACATCATGCCGCGGAATTCTACAAGCTTGGTTATGATGACGTATTCCAGGTGTCGGCAGAGGCTGGTAAGGGATTCGGTGATCTCCTGGATGCAACACTGAAAGTAATACCCGCTCCTGATAGGACCAGGGCTTCTGCCTTGATCAGATTGCTGATCCTTGGACGACCCAACTCTGGCAAGTCAACACTGCTGAACGCAATCCTGCAAGAGGAACGGGCAATAGTGGATGCAAAACCGGGTACGACGCGCGATTTGATCAATGCACGGTTCAGCTATGGGGGTAAGAAATGGGAAGTTATCGATACGGCGGGTATACGAAAGCGTGCGCGTATTAAGAATCCGGTTGAGTTCTATTCCGTGATGAGGGCGATCAACAGTATTGACCGTACCGATATTACCATTCTGATCTTCGACACGACGACCGGTACCGTACTACAGGATCAGCGTATAGCTTCACTCGTCCTTGCTAAGGCAAAGGGCCTTGTAATCGCACCCAACAAGATCGATCTGATCGAGCAAAAGCATCATCAAAGGATCGTGGCCTCGACTCAAAAATCATTGCCGTTTCTGGAATTCGTGCCGGTTGTTCCAATATCGGCAAAGGGTCATACCAATATTGACAGGCTGATGCAGAAAGCTCTGGAAATCTACCAGGAAAGCGGTAAAATAGTGAGTAAGCAGGTACTCGAAGATATGAGCAGGACACTCAAGCCACCGCCACGTGGCGAAATAATCAAGTTGAAACAGATCGGTCAACGACCGCCCGTATTCCAGGCAACTCTAACTACTGCAGTCAAAGAAAGTTACATAAAATATCTCCGCAACACGATAAGACATTATTTCGGTTTCGCCGGTATTCCTGTTCTTATTAAAACACGTAAAATCGCATACCACCTTAGGAGATAACTGATGGCGTACCTCTTGTCCTTCATACTCGGTCTTGTTTTCGGCATGATACCTTTCTCGTACATAATTGGCATGCTCCGCGGCATAGATTTGCGGAAAACAGGTAGCGGCAATATCGGTGCCACTAATTTGGGACGCGAACTGGGTTTCCGGTTTTTTATATTCGGATTCATCCTCGATGCAATAAAGGGCATAATGCCCGTCATGCTCAGCCAATCCCTTTTTGGCACTGGTACGCTGGCTGGAGCCGGTGCAATAATGGGGCATGTTTTCAACCCGTTCTTCGGTTTTCGCGGCGGCAAGGGTGTCGCCACGGCGATTGGCGTAGCGATCGCATTGATGGCAAAATCCTTTGCCTTCGCACTAGGGGTATGGATTGTGGTTTACCTTCTGACTTTTTTCGTTTCGCTCGCATCAATCTCTTTCGCAGTTGCCCTACCCGCATTCGCAATGCTGTTCGGGGATGGTGTGGCGGGCGACCGATTGCTCTTCATCCTGATCGCCATTCTCATCATATACGCACACCGCTCAAATATCATGCGCCTTGTTAATCGCAAAGAACCAAAAACAGTAATCTGGAGGAGAAAGTGAAGATAGGCATACTGGGCTGCGGTAACTGGGGATCAGTATTTGGCATTATCCAGCATAACAATGGAAATGAAGTAAAAATCTGGGAATACGACAGAGAACGCGCCGAGCAAGTTGAAGCAACACGGAGTAATGAACCGTTCTTGAAGGGGCACAAAATACCGGCCGGCATCCATATCACGTCGGATATTGACAATGTCTTATCTGGTACTGACCTTACAGTTTTTGCGATACCATCCCAGGTCCTGGGTAGCGTGGTAAAGTCCATCCGGGAACACACACTGGTCAGCAAGTACTATCTCAGCTTGACCAAAGGGATCGAAATCGCAACGCTGCGCCGGCCGTCCGAAATTATTGGTGAGTTAGAGGCAGCTAAGAACCGGACATACGTATTATCCGGCCCATGCATTGCCAACGAAATCATCAGGAATGAACCGACCGCTGTAGTACTGGTCGGACCAGATCAAGCCGCAGCGCAAGAACTTCAGGGCCGGCTCTCAACCGAGAATTTCCGCATTTATCAGGGAGATGACATAGTCGGTGTCGAGCTTGGTGCAGCGATCAAGAATGTCATAGCGATCGGCTGCGGCATCAGCGACGGTTTGGGTTTTGGAACCAACACAAAGGGAGCTCTAATAACACGTGCGGTTATTGAAATGCAGCGTATTGGAGTCAAAATGGGCGCCAGGGCAAGGACATTCTGGGGGCTATCAGGTTTCGGCGATCTGGTAACCACGGCATTCAGCGAAGAGTCAAGAAACCATATCCTGGGCAAGAAGGTAGGCAAGGGCAAAACACTGGAGCAAGCCCGCCGCGAAATGATCATGGTTGCCGTAGGTGCACCAACTGCCAAGGCGATCAAGATCATTGCCGAACAACATCGTATCGATATGCCCATATGTGATGCCGTACATTCAATACTGTATCATGAAGAAGCACCTAAGAAGGCAATCCGGGACTTAATGAGTAGACCATTGAGGATTGAGTAGTTGTAATAAGTGTTAGGGGAGGCACATGGCTGATAAAGAATTTTTCTCAATCAAAGAAGTAGCTGACACGCTGGAACTGAAGCCATACATACTGCGTTATTGGGAAAAGGAGTTCTCGATACTGCGGCCGAAAAGAAACCGGGTCGGACGCCGATATTACACGAAAAAGGATATAGATATCGTACGCATGATAAAAAACATACTGTACGACCAGGGTTACACTATCGCCGGGGCGAAAAAGAAGATCCTACAGGTGATCGAAGGTCCAGAGCAGCTGTCATTGCCGTTAAGAAGCAGGAACAAGTTCCTCCGTGAACTTAAGGACGAGCTGCAAAAAGTAAGCAAATTGCTGAAATAGGATTCCGGTTTCTGGGTTACACCCCACAGCGCGGTAGACGTTGCTGGTATTCGTCTACTCCTCTGTGATTGATGTCAGTTTCTGCATGGCCTGATTCTTCAAGACCGCTGATTCGGCGATCATGCTTGCCTTGAGATAATATTCCTTACCGCCTTGTTTGTCACCGATCATTACTGAAGCATCCCCCGCGCGCAACAGTGCTTGCGCCGCATCCTCCCGATCCTGTTTGAAAATCTCACATGCCCGGACAAAGCTACTTCGGGCAGCAGCGAATTCTTCGACATCAAAATACAGATTGCCCAGTTCCATGAATAACTCTGCCCGGTCAGTGATCTTCTCGCTGATCTCACGCAGCATTTCGATCGCGGAATCATAATCACCCTGACTCTTCAACGCTCTTGACCTCAACATGTAGGCGTCGGCAAGGTATACGGATTTGGGATACTCGGAGATCAAAAGGTCGATCATAGCCATCGATTCCTTGGTTTGGCCGAGTAGATCATAAATGTTGGCGATCTTCAGTATTGAATTCTCACGGTACGTATCCGACGCGAGTAGTCGGTTGTAGTAAAAGAGCGCCGAATCGTACTCTGCAACATCAACCCAAAGCCCGGCGAGTTCATTTGCCGCGAATAGCTGGTATTCGCCGGCACTATCATTCAGCAACAGAGACCTCAATGAGTTCATGAATTCATGCTTATCCTCTATTGCCTGACTAACGCGTACCCTTAGCATCATTGCCTCAATCACTGCCGCAGTGCCCGGGTAATCTTCGATCAACCCGTCTATTTCACTCAAACTCTGATAGTATCGCCCCTTATCGTGAAGCAACATTGCGATACGCAGTCTGGTCCTAGCCACAAGCCTCGAATCGGGATTCTCCCTGATATACTGTCTCAGGACATCAACGAGCGACGGTTGCTTGTACAAATAGTGTTTTGCCTCGTATATTCTCAATGTAACCTCGGCCGCGATCTCATCAGATGGGTCATACTGCTCGACCTTCTTGTATGCATTGAGCGCACTACCGAAATCCCCCAGGTTAAAATACGAATGTCCGATTTCGGCCAGTGCCGAAGCCGCGTAGATCGATTTTGGAAATTCATCAACCAGTTCTCGCCAGAAGGCAATAGCATTTCGATACTCCTTGCGCTTGAAATTTATCGACGCAAGAATGTACAATGTTCGGTCGGCAAAGCGCGACCCGGGGAAATTCCTTCTGTGCTTTGTCAACCCAGTCTCTGCTTTATGCCACAAACCCAGGAAGTAATCGGTGCGACCCCGGTAAAACAGAAAGGCATCTACTGAATCGGGCAGGTTCCTAAAATATACCCGCGCCGAGTCAAATCGATTCTCATCACTGAAGATGCTGCCCATCAGAAAGCGTGCATTATTATCAGAAGAGATCTTCAAATATTCGCGCAGGTACTGCTTCGCCCTGCTCAGATTCTTCATCTGGATGAGCTGCTTACCGGATTCCAGAAGCCCGGACCGCATGAGTGCGTCATCCGGGCTGTAACTGATCACCGTATCCAGCAACGCAAGGCTCTCTTCGTAACGGCCCAGTTTTGCATAAGTAAGGGCCAAACCCATTTCCCGGTATCCAAAGAAATCATCAACCTGATCGTACAGTGCTAGTGCATGTTCATACCTTTGCTCGGAAAAATCGACCCTCGCTTCATCCAAACGCTGATAATCCAGGATATGGCTTGTCAGGTCATCCTTTTCTTCATTATCAGGAATTCCCTGTAGATAATGCATTGCTCTATCAATTCTGTGCTGCTTCAAGTGAATCAAACTGAGGTAATAGTATGGCTGCCATACATCTCTACTGACCGTGCAGTATTGCTCAAAGTTCTGCGCAGCCCGGGCATATTCGCCCCGCCGAAAGTAAGCAATGCCCAGATAATAATGCGCATCTGGTTTAACCTGTTTTATCCGCTCAAAGATCGCGATACTTCCATCGAGATCATCCTGAACGAGCCGATATATACCAGACTGAAACCAGTTCTCATAGCTAGGGTCAGTAGCCTTCTCGATCTCATAGAACCGTACCTGATCACGTACATCATCCGATTTGAAATCCATAGCCAAGAGCAGGCCGACCGCAAGGAATATCCTACTCAAGGGGCACCTCTGCAGTGAAGATCTTCAAGAGCTTACCCGACGCACGCGCAAAGACGAATTGAATCTGGTAGCCCGCCAATATTCGATGTTCAAAAATCCTGGCGAAATACCGTAGTACTAAACAATCACTAACCTCATCGACGGCCGCGAACTTGAACCTGTATTCACCATGTGGTATCCTATGAAACCTGTCGGTTATCATGTTCAGAAGCATCATTTCATCCTGTTCGATCTCTGCTCGGAACTTTTCTACAGACTGCACGTATTTGCCACCGTTACGCAGGAATTCAAGGCGGCCATGATAGGTTCCCTTACTGACGATATTATAATCCCCGGCGCGCACCGCCTTAAGACCACTATCAACACCACACGACAAGTCTGATGCCAGCACAAACACAATGCTTAAGAGAACCCAATACCTTTCCACTATTCAGCTCTGGGATGAGCTTTTGTATAGATATCCTTGAGACGCCTGGTTGTCATATGGGTATAAATCTGTACTGTGGACAGAGATGCATGCCCGAGTAGCTCCTGTACTGCCCTCAGATCAGCACCACGCTCCAGCAAGTGCGTAGCAAAGCTGTGCCTTAGTATATGGGGGTTGGTTCCCGAAGTCCGGGCAACACTCAAAAGATGTTTGCGCACAATCCGCTGCAGCGACCTAGTTGTCAGGCGGTTTCCGCGATAATTCAGAAACAAGGGCATATCCGCCGCATGAGTCCCGCCATCTGCTCTACGACAACTCAAATACTTGCGAACCGCTTCCCTTGCTCTCCTTCCCAGTGGCAGGATGCGCTCTTTCCCACCTTTACCCATCACCCGTATTTCTTCCTGGTGTAGATCGACGTCATCAATGTTCAGACCGGTCAACTCGCTCGCTCGCAACCCGCACGAATACAACACCTCCATGATCGCCGAATCTCGTGGGTCTTCGATTGTCATACTCTTTTCCACCTGTTCATATGTCAGAAACCCGGGAAGATGTTTCTTCTTCTTGGGCGTCTTGATCACGCTGGCCGGATTTTCTGTGATCGAGCCTGTTTTCTTAAGGGTCTTGAAAAACGATTTCAGGCTGGATAACTTTCTGGCAACAGTATTCTTTTCGAGACCGTATTTCAGCAAAAACGCGATATAGTATGAAATAACATTGCTGTCTATCTCGCCGATACTGCTATCATTCAGGAAATCGATGAAGACCTCGATATCCCTTTGATATGCTCTTATCGTATGTTCAGAGTAGTTTTTTTCCTTCCTGATGTAGTCAATGAAATTTGGTATTTTGCTCGCAACGTGCGCTGTCTCCATACATCAATAATCAATTCTACTGCTTATGCTGTGTTTGTCAAGCTTTGCACAAAACACGAAATCGGCCTTCGACTGCTACACGAACGGATTCGGTTGATCCTGAAGATCATAATCTGGCAAGTTTTCTCTTGAGCTGCTCAATCCTCTCAACCGGCATCGGGTCAACGCCTAACAGGACAGCCAAGTAGTAACTGACGAAATCACCTAGCATCATCATATAGAATGATTGCTGTAGACTGTTCCTACCTCCGGTCTTGATCTCTAGAATGTCATGGATTTCATCCTTTATCAGGCTCTTCAATAACCGGTGCCGGATTTTGTTACGCCCATGTGCCGCTGGGTCACCCAGGAATACCAGCAACGTATCGGTGTTCAATTTGCTCGGCCTGCCCAAACCCACAATCTCATTGTGGTTCATCTCCGGTATCACATTAATATGAGCGATCACTTTCGCGTTTTCGTTCAACTGACAGCGCCAGCGGTTAGCCACGGGCATAAAGGCCGAGCTGTCAACGTATATGATGATCAGCTTGTTGATAAACCTTTTCGCGATCCTTCGGGCCTTACCTTCAATCGCTTTCCGGTGTCGGGTCAGAAAGCTGGACAAACGACGCAATTCATCACGCGGATCGTGCCTTATCAAACTGGCCTGGTACATCAATATCGGCAGTGGCGTAAAGAGATAACCCAGTGCGCCCCGGGGCGGCAGGCCGGCCGGTACCTTGATTTTGTGTTTAGCCTTTTTCTTCATCAGCTTGCCGTCTGACGATAGTAACACCATGTCGATACCGCTTCTTGAGAGCTGCCGGTAGCAACTCAGTGTTTCTTCGGTATTACCGGAGTAGCTGATCAGAATCGCCAGTGTCTTCTTGTTAACGAAACCGGGGATTGTGTAATCCTTATTCGATATCACCTGGAGCTGTG
>JASFEK010000066.1:0-8930 GCA_050124875.1 Caldifarciminota bacterium
ATTGATCCTGTACCCGGACAAAACCTGCAAAACCGTTCCTGCCCGCGGACGAACGCATGACAGAGGCGTTAGGGTTCTTGACGATGCGGGAGAAGATTGATTTTGCACGATGGGTCAAAATAATCGGCTGGAGGTCGGTGTGAACGTACTGCCATTACAGAAGGGAATTCTGTACGGACCCATTCATTCCCGGCGTCTGGGCAGGTCGCTCGGCATCAATCTCATGCCCACCGGCTACAAGCTGTGTAGTTTCAATTGCGTGTACTGCCATTACGGCTGGACAAGGGTGCGGACACGTGATGTCAGCCGTTTTCTGAAAGACTTGCCCGAGTACGATGATGTCATCAACGCGCTGACGGGTGCATTGAATTCACAAGAACCTTTTGATTATATCACCTTCTCTGGTAATGGTGAGCCCACCCTGTATCCGCGGTTTGCATCTTTGGCGGCAGAACTTGCACGACTACGTGACCGGTATCGGCCCGACGCCAAGATCGCCCTACTCTCGAATTCAACCGGGTTGACTGATTTGGCCGTCCAGCAGAGCATAGTCCACATAGACTTACCGGTGTTCAAGCTCGACGCGGGAACGGAGCAGACATTTTGTGCGATCAACCGGCCAGACCCGGGTTTGGATTTCGACGAGATCATGAATCAGCTAGCAGGCTTGCGCGATATTTACATTCAGACCGTATTGGTGCAGGGTACGCCGGGCAATGTCGCAGCGCAGGAGTTGGATGTATATTTCGAGAGGATAAGGGCGATCAAACCGCGCGCGGTGCATGTCTACTCGATCGATCGACCAGTGCCCAACACAAAACTGAAGCGCGTGTTACCGCGGAGGCTCGAACAGATAGCCGCACTGGCCAGGGAAAAAACCGGCGCGGCAGTGCAGGCTTTCCACATGGGTTAACCTGCGCATAGGAGGTTTAGGCATGGGTCGAAAGGTGAGCATTTCTGATGGTCTCAAGGTATTGAAGAAGGAGTTGATCGAAGAATGCTGTCGGGCATGACACCGCGGTATTTGACAGAACCGTGTTGGTTTGATATAATAACGTTATGAAAAATGAGGGGTCGATGGCCAGGGTAAAGCTTGATACCCCGTTGATGACCGGCAGGATCCTGCGTCGCAAGCGCTTGCTCGGTGAACTCAAGGCGAATCTCGATAAAAAGCTCATACTCATTTGTGCTGATGCCGGTTATGGCAAGACGACGCTCCTCGCCCAATTCTGTCGTGAACTCAAGAGGCCTTTCATATTCTGTAATTTGGACAGCCGGGATAATGATGCGGCAACCTTCTTCAATAATCTCGTGGCCGGGATGCAAAGACATGCACCTGGTTTCGGCACGAGGGTCAGAAGTGTTGTCGATGAAAAGCGTGGTCATGAGGTAGTCGTAGGAACCTTCATCAATGAATTTCTTGAACGGATCAGCGGGGAATTCTACATCATCCTTGATGACTACCACCGGTTGAACAAGAACCGTGCGATCATCAAGGCAATAAACTATTTTCTGCGGCACCTGCCGTCGAATCTGCATTTCTTGATCTCTTCCCGGACCACGCCGTCGATATACTTGTCTTACTATCTGGCAAAACAAGAACTGCTACATCTGGGCAAAGAGCATCTGCAATTTGACATCGAGGAAACCAAGGCGCTACTACGTGACGTGTACGGGTTGGAGATTGAGGAAGAGGACATAGCGCAGATCGCCGAGCTCTCCGAGGGTTGGGTGACCGTGATTCAGCTCATTCTACAAAAGCTGAGCGTGGCCGGCGGTGCACAGGTGAGACAGACGCTTGATAACTACATCGCATCAGGGGAAGAGCTGTTCGACTATTTTGCCCACGAGATCTTAAATAATCAATCAGAAAAGATATGCGATTTTATGATGAAGACGTCGATTCTGGAATACTTACACCCCGCCGTATGCGATCGTATTCTGGGCATGCGCGGTGCCCGGGAAATACTCGATCATCTGGAACGCGAGCATATCTTCGTGTTGCGCTCCGGTCAGAACTTGGTCTACCACCCGCTCTTTCAGGATTTCTTGTACAAGAAACTGAGGGATGTCTATGCGATCCAGTACATAAGAAGGTTGCACCGGAAGGCCAGCGAGTATTTCTATGCGAAGAAAGAATTTTCCGAGGCCGTAAAACATCTGATCGGTGCCCGGCGGTATGCCCGGGCGGCAGGGATTCTGTACAAGCACTATGACTACTGGCACGATGCCAATGAGTTTGCCGCCTTTGTGCAGCTCGTAGACATGATTCCGGGTTCGGTAATAGAGAAGTATCCGTACTTGCTCTTGAAAAAGGCAACTATGTACAGCGAGATGAAAAAGGTGGAAAAGAGTCTGAAGATCGTCGACAAAGCGCTCAGGCGCTTGCGTCTCGCAAACGATCATCGGGGCATGATGCGGGGCTACACGTTGAAATGGCATGCCAGTCATCTCTTGATGCAGTCACGCAAGGGGCTCTACTATGCAAGAAAGGCTTATCAACTCGCCGGAAGAAGAAAATCGAAGCATAAGGCCAGGGTCATGATGAATCTTGCCACGGCTTACCGGATTCTGGGAGTTTTCAATAAGGCGCAGAAGATCCTCGAGGCCGCTCTTCAGATGGCCCGCGTATTAAAAGATCCCAAGCTGGAGTGTGATGCGTTACACATGTTGGGCATGCTGTACTACAATATGTCAGATTTGTCCGAAGCCGAAAAGGTGTTCATGGAAATTGTTAACAAATGCCAGGATCATGTTTACCCGCTTGAGCTGGCATACATTTACCGCACAATTGCGTCGATTGCCGTGGATAACGGTGATGTGGTGAAAGCCGAGAAGAACATCGAGCGTGCTGAGAACATTGTCGAGCAGTACAATGATCGCTATCTGAGTCACTATCTTGTATTGCTTAAAGGCAGGGTGAGTGTCTACATCGGTGACTATAGGCAGGCGATTGCTTTTTTCGAACAGGTGATCGAGCTTAATCGCAGAATCGATGTCAAGATATCCGACCTCTATGCGCTGCTGGATCTCGTTGACGTTCACCTGAGAATGAACAATGTGATGAAGGCACGGCAAGCAATGGACGGAGCACGGTCAGTACTGAACCAGGGCCAGGATATACCCCAGCACGTCATCGGTGTCCTGACAGCGCAAGGCAGGGTGGAGACAGCGGAGCACAAATACACTGCGGCGCTCGCCTCACTCAAGGCGGCATTGAAGCTGAGCAAGAAGGTGTCGGATCCGCTTCAGGTACTACTGGTATATTATGCGTTCAGCCAATATCATCTCGCCCGCAAGAAGATATCCGAGGCGCTTGATTGGTTCAAGAAATACATCGCTCTCGGTGAGAAGCACAATTTTGATGCCTTCCTTGTGTCGGCTGGCCGTGAGCAGACGGAATTGTTTGAATTCGCCTTAGAACAAGACTATAAGACTGATTTCGTTCTTGAGATATTGAAGAGAATCGATACGGACCGTGCCCGTGAGATCGTCAAAGAACACAGGCCAATGGCGAGCACATTCGATCTCGTGTGTAACTACTTGGGTACTCTGGAGCTACGGGATGTCCATGGTCGGGTTATCGTTCCTAAATGGCGTACCAAGCGTGCGCGAATGATTTTCACGATGTTGAGTGCGAAGCACCCCAAGGGTTGCACAAAAGATGAGCTGGTGAATGCGTGTTGGCCTAAGAAGGATGCCGAGCAGGCAGTTCACAGCCTCCAGGTGGAATTATCATCTTTGAGGAAGATGCTGCTTGGCATGGTTGACCGGCGTTTCAGTTCGGAAAATCTTATCATGTGCCGGAATGATAACTACGCAATGAACCCCCGGTTGTGTATTAGAAAGGATATTCAGGAGTTTGAGGTCCTGGTGCGCGAAGCGGCGGCCCGGGAAGGTGCGGATCGCGCCGGCAGTATGAACTTGTACGGTCAAGCACTTGACATCTATCGGGGTGATTTCTGCACCAGTCTGTCTTTTGACTGGTGTGCCGAGATGAGGGCTTACTACCGGGAAATGGTCTTGACGGTTTTGAAGAAGATGGCACGGATGCGTCTTGAGGACGGCAATCCAAAAGCGGCATTGACTTTCTATCATCGTGCCCAGCAGCTTGATCAGTATGATGAGGCAATTCATATCGGCATCATGCGTTGCCTGACCGCGTTGAAAGATGCCGATGGTGTCCAGCGTCAGTATCAGCGGCTTGTGCAGACGTTGAGGGAATTTGATATACCGCAGCCGTCCAACGAGGCAGTTGAGATCTACAAGGAGAGTTTCAGCTAGCATGAAGAAAACCAACTTGATCCTGCAGACCAAGCTTGAACCACCGCGCGTGAAAGGGACGATCTTACGCCGGGACCGCTTGCTGGCAATCCTCCATGACAACCTGGACAAGAAGCTGATACTGCTGTGTGCCGATGCGGGTTACGGCAAGACTACCCTGCTTGCCCAGTTCTGTGAGGAGGTTTCGATACCATTTGTATACTATGATCTTGATGACACGGATAGCAATATGGCCGCTTTCTTCAGTTATCTTGTTGCCGGCATCAGAAAACACTATCCACGTTTTGGAAAAGCCGTGGAGGAATTGATTCCTGAGACCGGGAACGTTGATATTGTGGTGGGTACCTTCATTAACGAGTTCATAAAGGCAATAAAGAAAGATTTCTATATAATCCTGGATGATTTTCATTACTTACAGAACAACCGTCGTATATGCAGTGCAATAGATTACCTGCTGCGCCATTTGCCAAAAAACCTGCACTTGATCATTTCCTCACGAGCCGTGCCTAACATAAACCTGACTTATTATTTGGCCAAGCAGGAGCTTTTTGAGATCGAGAAGGAGCACCTGCGTTTTAACCAGGAGGAAATACATTCATTATTAAGTACGGTCTATGGTTTAAAGGTCCCGGACGAGGATGTCAAGCGGATCGCTGAATTCTCTGAAGGTTGGGTTACCGTACTGCAACTCATACTCCAGAGGATCCGGTCGGCTGGAGAAGACGCTGCCGAGGATACGCTCAATAGCTATGCTGCATCGGATGAGAATATATTCAATTATTTCGCCCGTGAGGTCTTCGATCAAACTCCCAAGCGGGTGAAGGAATTCTTGCTGAGAACCGCGGTCCTGGATTATTTGAACCCGAGGGTCTGTGATTATCTCTTGAATATCCGTCGTTCGAAAAAGATCATCGACTATTTGGACAGCGAAAATATCTTCATTTCGAAGGTGGGCGATAACTACCAATACCACCCGATCTTCCATGAATTCTTGCGAAAAAAACTCGGGCAGTATTTTGCCAGTGGTGTCGTCAAGAAACTTCACTATAAAGCCGGTGTTCATTTACTTAACCAAAGCGATTATGCGGCCGCGGTTAAACATTTCGTGGCGGCAGAACGATACGCGGGCGCGGCGCGCATATTAGACCAGAATCATCAGCACTGGATGCGGCGTGCCGACTATGCTACTTTTATTCAACTGGTTGATAGTTTCCCCGATGCGGTTCTAGAAAAGTACCCGTGTCTGCTGCTCAGGAAGGCAGACGCCCTGGACAATTTAGATAAGAAGACACAGGCCTTGCGGCTCACCGAATCGACCCTCAAGTTGTTTCGTAAGAAGAAGGACAAGCGAGGCACCGCACAGGCTTTGATACTGAAGGCTTTGATCTTCTATAGTCAGGGTCAGCGTCGCAAGGGTATATACCACGCAAACAAGGCATACGGGCTTATTCAAAAAAGAGATTCGTTGTTGAAGGCCGATATCCTGATGCAGTTGGGTAGTATGTATCGAGATGCCTGCCGTTATGGAAAGGCGCATGCATGCTATCAATCAGCGCTCAAGATTCTCCGTAAGTTTGAGGACCGGGAAATGGAGGAGTCGTTGCTGACGAGCATCGCCCTTCTTCACTTCACGATGTCCAACTTCAAGGAAGCCGACCGGCTATTCATGGAGATCCTCTCGAGATTCAGCGATTTGCTGTCTGGCCTGGACCTGCTGTATAAATACAGTACGGTCGTAGTCGTCAATATCGATGCGGGTGACTACAAGAAAGCATGGGATTATTTGGCGCGGGCAGAAGAGATGCTCCTGAAGTATAACGATCCGTGGATCACCAAGTATCTGGTCTATATGAGAGGGAAATTACATTGGTCTGAGGGACGTTTTCGTAAGGCGATTGAATTCCTGAGCGAGGCGGTGGAGAAATACAAAACATTTTCGAGAATACTGGACCCTTATATCCTTGGTGATATTGTTGATTCCCATTTGAGACTTGGTGAAGTCGCTAAGGCGCGTGAAGTATTCTCGAAAATAGACTCCTTACTCGATATCATTAACGAAACTCCGAACCTGTTGGTCGATTATCTCACGATAAGAGGATCGCTGGAGACAATCGAAGGCAAATTAGATGAGGCGCTTGCGTCTTTGAAGGATGCGTTGCGAAAAGCGCGGAGCATCGATAATCCGTATATTTCGGTGACGACCTACTACAAATTAAGCACCACCTATCTCAAGCAAGGTTCGTATGAACAAGCGTTGAGCAGTTTCAAGAAGTGCCTCGATATTGCTCGTCAAAAAGGATACGATGCGTATCTTTTGATCGAGGCACGTGAAAACGTGGATCTATTCCGACTTGCGTTAGAGAATGATTGTATGGTTGAATACGTACTTCACATACTGGAGAGTGTTGATACTGAGCAGTCCAAGGATGTGCTTAATTGGATGCAAATCGAGCGCGGGCTGTACGATCTTCAGTGCCGCTTCTTCGGTACGCTGGAGATCCGGGACGCGCAGGATCGCATTATCCGGCCGAACTGGCGGACGAAGAATACCGAAGAGCTTTTTATACTGTTCGTGGCCGGCGAAAAGAAGAAGTATTCGAAGGACGAACTCATTGATACCTTCTGGCCACGTAAGGACCTGCGCGGAGCCGCGCACAGCCTGCATGTTGAAATATCGGCGTTGCGTAACATGTTGAAAGAGATTTTGCGGTCGGAATTCGACAAGCAGAGAATAGTAGTTTTCGTAAATCAACATTACTACTTGAATCCGAAAGTCTATGTGAGTACGGATGTTCAGAAATTCCGGCAGCTGATCAGTCAAGCATCAGCCTGCGTATCACAGAATCGTACCAGGGCCAAGCAGCTCTGGATGCAGGCACTGGACCTGTATCGAGGTGATTTCTGTGAACATATCGATGCCGAGTGGTGTGAGGATATCAGATCGTATTACCGGAAGACAGTGGTCGATGTCTTGAAAAAAATGGGCCGTGTGTCATTTGAGGATAAGTCCTATCAGGAAAGTCTGGATTTCCTGGGCCGGGCACTCGGTATCGATGACACCGACGAAGCCGTGCACATATCTGTCATGCGCTGCCTCCAGGCGGTCAATGACAAAGACGGTGTGCAAAAACAGTACAAGAAACTGGTCAAGGCATTGAACCGCATGGGGATTTCCCTGCCATCATCTGAGGCAAAGGAGATTTACCAGGCAAGTCTGCGTTAGGCAACAAACAAACTCCGCAACCTCCTAATCTCCACTTATACCTTAGCACTTCGTCCTTAGTATTCCGCGAGACCAGTGCACGATTGCAGGATTTGAGAATATGTGTGAGCATTTTGTGAGCCAGGGTTGTACCATTGTTGTGCGGAGGTGAAACATGAAGAAAATGATTGGCATTATGCTGGTCGGTGTTCTGCTCTTTGGTGCAGAATATGGCAGAATCACTGGCCGGGTAATTGATGCCGAAACAGGTGGTCCCTTGATCGGGGCCGATGTGGTGGTTGAAGGTTCCGAATTAGGTGCGGCGACCGATGAGAACGGTGACTTCGTGGTGTTATATGTGCCCGCCGGTACGTACAAGGTGAATGCATCTTACATTAGCTATGATCCCCTCTCGTTTGCCAGCGTGGTGGTCAATGCCGACCAAACGACAACGTTGAATTTCCGGTTGCCTCCGACAGTGATTGAAGTGCAAGGCGTGACTGCAATTGCAGAGCGCGAGGCGATCGTGCGCGATGCAGTGCATACACGGCGTGCAGTTACTTCACAGGAGATGGATCGGCTGCCCATTACAACCGTGAACCAGGTGATTGCCCTGCAGGCGGGAGTCGTGACGAGTAAGCGCGGGACACATTTACGTGGTGGCCGGGATGGTGAGGTAGCCTTTTTTGTCGATGGTATCGTCACTAAAGTGCCTAATGCCAACCTACAATCATCGATCATCAATCCTTCAGCAGTGGAAGAGGTATCGGTGATCAGCGGCGGGTTTGATGCTGAATACGGCGACGCGCTTTCTGGTGTGGTCAATATTGTAACCAGAGAGGGTGGTACGAAGATATCAGGTAGCCTTGGTTACATTACCGACGAGATGTTCGCTGGATGGCAGGATCAGATCAACTACGGGTTCAATCAGTTCGAATTCTCGTTGGGTGGTCCGGTTCCTCTCTCGCCGCGGGTACGTTACTTCGTATCCGGTGAGTATATGATGACCGATGCCCAGCATCAGCAGGGATTGTTTAGATTACCCGCGCCGAGGAACGATTACCGCGCCCAGGCAAGGCTTTCCTATAACCTGCCCGATGCGCGCGGGAAACTGACCTTTAGCGGCTTCAGTGAGCGGCGTCAGTGGGTGATCTGGTCGACGATAACCGGTACCAATCAATACAACCTGAAGTACTTTGACCAGAAGCCGATGAATCGTATCAAAACATGGATTCTCTCGTCGACCTTCAACTATATGTTGACCCCAAGGACCCTGGCCGCGCTCAAGGTCGGTATGACGCATTACGGACGGGTATACGGCAACCGGGACTATGGCTACGAAGAGACAAATGACCGTCAGTGGTATGAGGATTTTCGGTTCTATGCCGAGCATCTGCTCCCTCTTCTGCAGGATGTGTCCAAAGAGGGATTCCGGGTCATCAAT
>JASFEK010000067.1:0-8911 GCA_050124875.1 Caldifarciminota bacterium
AAACGGGCCGCTGATTATCTCCTCACCCGGATACGCGATTCCAGCGGACACCTGTATCACCGGATAATGGATGGTGAACGGGCCATAAGAGGTTTCCTCGATGATTACGCCTTCTTGACATGGGGATTGATTGAGCTCTATGAGGCAACATTTGAAACGGGATACCTTCGTGCCGCCCTGGAGTTGAGCGAAGAAGCACAAGAATTGTTCGGCGACCAAGGTAGCGGTGCATTCTTCTTTACTGATACGACGAGCGATTTGCCCTTGCGGAAGAAGGAATCATATGACGGCGCGATTCCTTCGGGTAATGCCGTTGCCATGCTCAACATGATCCGTCTGGCGCGACTAACCGGACGCGTCGACCTTGAAGAACGGGCCAATCGCATAGCCCAGGAATTTGCGCACAGCATAGAGAAAAATCCAATCAATCATATGCAGATGCTCATCGCATTGAGCACGGCGCTCTTCCCTTCAACAGAAATCGTGATCGTGGGGCGCAGTGACGATGCCGGGACCCAGGAACTGATTCGCTTGATAAACCAAAGTACAATACTAGACACACTCGTCCTCAGCAAACCCGTTGACCAAGAATCTGATATCACCCGGCTAGCGCCATTCACATCGGACCTCCAGCCTGTCAACAACCGTGCCACTGCTTATCTGTGCCGTGATTATCAATGCGCGATGCCCACGAATGATAAAGAAGAACTGGTGCGAAAGCTGGAAGCCGACAGCAACACTCACCGTGACTAAACATATACCTTTCAGCATAGTCTAATAAAGTAATGGAAGGAGAGTGATCCATGTTGGATGAGAAAATCAAAGAGCAGGTTAAAGAAATGTTCAAGGAACTTGAAGCACCGGTCAAGTTGATCGTGTTCACTCAAGACTCGCTGATAACGATCCCGGGACTGGAGTGTGAAACGTGTAAGGATAACCGGCTGCTCATGGAAGAGGTAGCGACAATATCCGACAAGCTCAGTGTCGAAATCGTCGACTTTGTTAAGGATAAGGATAGGGTGGCCGAATACAAGATCGACAAGATTCCGGCGACGGTGATACAAGGTGAGAAGGACCAAGGCATCAGGATCTATGGTTTGCCTGCAGGGTATGAATTCCCCACGCTGCTGAGCGCCATAAGAGGCGTCAGTCGCGCCAACTCCGAACTCTCGGACGATTCAAAGAAAAAGCTGAAAGAAATCAGCAAACCAGTCCATATCCAGGTCTTCGTAACGCTTACCTGCCCTTATTGCGCATCCGCCGCCAGCCTGGCCCACCGCATGGCCATGGAGAATGATATGATAAGAGCCGATGTCGTGAATGCGCAGGAGTTTCCGCAGCTTGGACAGCGCTACAGTGTTTTCGCGGTGCCGAAGACAGTTGTGAATGAAATAGTCCAATTCGAGGGCGCCTTGGGCGAAGATAAATTCCTGGCAAAGGTGCTGGAAACGCAGAACAGTGCACCTGACAAAAAGGATTAGGAGCTGCTATGGAATCGAAGAAAGTGGACGAAGAACTGAGGATTGCGGAAAACCTTCAAAAGATCAAAAACCGGCTTCTGGTTTTTTCTGGCAAAGGCGGCGTCGGCAAGAGCACGGTAGCGGCGAACCTGGGTCTGGCATTGAGTGAACGACAACTCAAGGTTGGGCTCATCGACGTCGACATTCATGGACCAAACCTGGCAAAGATGCTCGGTGCCGAGGGTAGGAGACTGGAACCCTCTGGCGAAGACAAAATCATTCCCGCCATGATCACCAAGAACCTGTCAGTCGTGTCGGTGTCCTTCTTCCTTCAGGAGACAGACAACCCAGTTATCTGGCGCGGCCCCCTGAAAATGAAGTTGATTCAGCAATTCCTGGGCGATGTAGTATGGGGTGATCTTGATTGGTTGATCATTGATTCCCCGCCGGGCACCGGGGATGAGCCACTATCCGTAGCGCAACTCATACCGGCAACCGGTGCGGTGATCGTGACGACACCCCAAGAGGTATCCCTCATGGATTCGCGCAAAGCAGTGAACTTCGCTCGCGTCCTCAAACTACGCATATATGGTATCATAGAAAACATGAGCGGGATGGAATGCCCGCATTGCGGCAAGACGATCGATCTCTTCAAAACAGGAGGCGGCGAAAGGACGGCAAACGATCTTGGCATACCTTTTCTGGGACGCATCCCCTTGGACCCTGAGGTCGTCAGGCTCGCCGATGAGGGAAAACCTTTCATCACGCACAAGCCCGACTCCGCAGCGGCCAAGGCATTTAACGAGATCATCGACCGAATCATACTGCAAAAAGAGTAAGTCGCGAGTCAACCCAGGGTTCACCCAATATCCATAATCAAGGCATGATCATGAGTTCTTGTACTCGTACTCATGTGACCGCATAACACGTTTTTTCACACACGCAAGTATCCTATCTCGTGCATTAGCCCCGTTTCCTTGACAAAATCCTGGTTTCTGGTATACTATTGGAGAACATTGTAAGACCTCAAGACTAACATGAAGAGAATACTCGTCATATCAAACCGACTTCCCCTCACTGTCACCAAACGCGAGAATCGCATCAGATATCACTCCAGTGTTGGCGGTCTCGCCACTGGCCTGAGCTCACTATCAAAGACGTACCAGAATGTCTGGGTCGGTTGGCCGGGTATTGCTGCCGAACGCGTAAAAACCGACAAAATGCGCATCAAGCGTAAGTTAAGACAAGAGAATTGCCATCCCGTATTCATCCGGCAATATGATATTGAACATTACTACTATGGTTTCTGTAACCGGACTATCTGGCCCTTATTCCATTATTTCACTCAATACAGCATGCATAACAGAAGGAATTGGGATTCGTACGTCAAGGTGAATGAAACATTCTCTAATGAAATCATCCGTATTACAGAACCTGATGATTTTATCTGGGTTCATGATTATCATCTTATGCTATTACCCGAACTGTTGAGAAAGAGAATGCCCGATGCAACAATTGGTTTCTTTCTACACATCCCGTTCCCGTCTTCCGAAGTTTTCCGCATTCTGCCACCCCGCAAGGAGATCGTGAAGGGCATTTTAGGCGCCGATCTCATAGGCTTTCACACCTATGACTATGCACATCATTTCCTTCAAACGACGAGACGCTTGTTAGGGTATGAACACAGCAAGGCGCAGATCACGGTGGACAACCGGATCGTCAAGGTCGATGCCTTCCCCATGGGTATCGATTACGACCAATTCACAAAGGCGGCCGCCCAGGAGGGCGTGAAGCGCGAAATCCAGAAGATCAGAAAGCGCGTCGGTGAACGTCAAATCATCGTTTCGATCGACCGGTTGGACTATACAAAGGGCATAGCTCAACGACTCTTGGCATTTGACTACTTCCTCGAGACCAACCCCAAATACCGTGAAAAAGTTACATTGATTCTCGTTGCAGTACCTTCGCGGACCGGCGTGGAACAATACGATCTCCTCAAGCGGGAGGTGGATGAACTGATCAGTCGGATCAACGGCAAGTACGGAACGATTGGGTGGATCCCGATATGGTACCTGTACCGGTTCCTCTCTTTCAACAATCTTGTCCCGCTGTACATTGTGGGCGATGTAGCCCTCGTGACGCCGATACGAGATGGAATGAATCTGATCGCCAAGGAATATCTGGCGACGAAGACGGACCAGAAGGGCGTACTCATTCTCAGCGAGATGGCTGGAGCGTCAAAGGTGCTCGGCGAAGCGATCATCGTGAATCCGAACAATAAGGAGGAAATTGCCGGCGCAATCAGATATGCCCTCGAAATGCCTGTTGCTGAACAGATCCGGCGGAACCAGGTCATGCAGCTGCGGTTACAGCGGTATAATGTAGAACGTTGGGCACATGATTTCATCGAGGTCCTGACGCGCACCAAGCAGAGACAGTCTGAGCTGGTTTCAAAGAACCTCAAGCCATTGATGCGTAAGCAATTGCTCAAAGAATTCAACGCGGGCAAGAAGAGACTACTGCTACTCGACTACGACGGGACTCTTGTATCATTCGTGACCGATCCTTCCAAGGCAAGTCCGGACAAAAGGATAGCAAATATCCTGAAGCGATTGGCAGCACACCCCAAGAACGAACTAGTGATCGTAAGCGGCAGGGATCGCGCAACATTAGATAAATGGTTTGGCAGAACAAACATGGGTATGATCGCTGAGCACGGCGTTTGGCACAAGGAAAAAGGAAACAAATGGCAGCTGATCAAACCCTTAAGCAGCGACTGGAAGGATCAAATCAGACCGATACTCGAGCTTCATGTCGACCGCACCCCTGGTTCGCGTATCGAAGAAAAGGAATTTTCACTGGTGTGGCATTACCGCAAGACCGAGCACGCGCTCGGCGAACGCCGGGCAGTCGATCTAAAGGAACGGTTGCTCGACATAGCTACACCGCTCAATCTCAACGTACTGGAAGGCAGTAAGGTGATCGAGGTAAAGAACCTGGGCACGAACAAGGGTGTCACTGCAAAGCTATGGTTGGACCGAAACCATTGGGATTTTATCCTTGCCATTGGCGATGACTGGACTGACGAAGACACCTTCGCCGTCGTCCCTTCATGGGCATACTCCATTAAGGTTGGTATTGGCTACACCAAAGCCAGATTCACGATAGCTTCAGTGGAAGAGGCAAGGAATCTCCTGGCCGAACTCGTGAAACGCCCGTGAGCCGTTACACATCGGCAATTACCATCGCCCTTTTGCTTCTTTTTTCCAGTTGCGGAAAACAAACACCACAACTGACTTTCGCGGTTGGCGGCGCACCTAGTGAGGTCGACTACTGGGAGAAGATTGTCCGCGAGTTTACTGATTCAACAGGCATCAGTGTGCGGTTCTTGCGCCAGCCAACTGATACGGATCAAAGAAGACAGGGTTTGATCGTACCTCTGAAGGCACAGAAGAGTGACCCCGACATTTTCCTTATGGATGTTGTATGGGTAGCGCAATTTGCTGCGTCTGGCTGGTTGATGCCGATTACCAACAACATCGAGTCCGATGATTTAAACTTAGGCGTATTTTTTGAATCAATAATCAGCGCTGTCGATACGTACAATGGCGAAATCATCGCTCTACCCGTCTACAATGATTGCGGCTTGCTCTACTATCGCAAAGACTTGCTGGCCAAACAAGATCTTGACCCACCCGTAACATGGTTTGAACTCATAAGCAGTTCCAAACTAATTCAGGAAAACGAACGACGTAGCAACCCAAGATTTTATGGTTTTGTCTGGCAAGGTGCACAATACGAAGGATTGATTTGCACCTATCTTGAATTCCTGGAGTCTCATGGCGGAACGATGCTTGACGCTAAAGGAAACGTGGTGTTAGTTAATGCCGAGAACATCAAGGCCGTCAACATGATGAAATCAATGATACATGAACACAAGATATCACCGCCCAACACCTATACCGAGATGAAAGAAGAGGAAGTAAGACTTTTCTTTGAGAGTGGGAACGCACTCTATGAGCGAAACTGGCCCTATGCTTGGGCGTTACACACTAGCGAAAAATCCCCTATCAAAGATAATGTTGGTGTGACAATACTGCCGAGGGCAGTCACCGGACATCACGCAGCGGCCCTGGGTGGCTGGCATGCTGGAATATCAAGATTCTCAGACAGAAAGGAACAAGCCCTAATTCTCCTGAGGTTCATCTTGTCATACGACGTTCAGAAACGACTGGCCCTTGATCTCGCCTGGAACCCGGGAAGGCGCGACATTTACGAAGATGAAGATATAAGAAATGCCATCCCCCACATCCGCGTATTGAAGCATGCCTTTGAGAATGCAGCTGCGAGACCAGGATTGCCGTATTACACCCAGTTGTCGACGATTATGCAAAAGCATATCAACGCGATAATTGCCGGTAAGGCAAGTACTGAGATCGCGCTGAACAGGGCGCAGGAAGACATCAAAACCATAGTACAACAATATCATGAGTAGAGGGCTGAAAGAAGCGTTTTTCTTCGTTCTGCCTCTCGTTCTCTTCATCTCGCTTTTTACCCTCTTGCCCGTATTTGGTACCCTCTGGAGTAGTGTATGGCAAGACGTTCCATTCATGGCTCGTCGATTCATCGGGTTCGACAACTATATCAGATTGTTCAGCGACCACCAGTTCTGGCAAGCATTTCTGTTTACTAGCACCTTCGCCGCAATCTCTGTATGCCTGGAGATGATCTTTGGAACGATCGTGGCGTTGGTGATGAACGCAAATTTCCGGTTCCGTGGCATTATGAGGGGTATCGCTCTGATACCATGGGCAATACCGAGCGTCATTGGAGCACGGATATGGCAACTCATCTACCGCTACGACTTCGGACTAGCCAACTGGCTGCTCAGTACTGCGGGCGTACAGTCAGTCAACTGGCTTGGTAGTTCGCTGGGAGCAGTTGCGGCCCTTGTCATTACCGATGTCTGGCGAACCACACCATTTGTAGCGATCATCGTCCTCGCTGGTCTACAGACCGTCCCCGAAGACATTCTGGCTCAAGCTCGTGTCGATGGTGCCAATATGTACAATCGATTCTTCAAGATTGTCCTGCCTATTATCAAACCCATAGTAATCGTAGCCCTCCTGTTCAGGACAATTGATGCTCTACGTGTGTTTGAACTGATATACGTGATAACCGGTGGAGGACCCGGCGGTACCACGACCTCTTTATCCCTGTACGGATATGATTTCTTTCTTCTGGGTGATTTTGGATACGGTTCCGCTGTTTCGGTAATACTATTCATCATCGCGTTCCTATGTGTCCTCGCCTATATCAAGATTGGCAGACTGCGGATGCAATGAGAGAAAAGAAACAAAGAAAACTGCTGCTCGTACTCGGCATATCATTTGTTTCGTTATTCTGTCTCGGCCCATTCCTGTGGATGGTAATCATTTCTCTCAGTGAGCGGCCTGATTTTCTGGTACATAATGGGCTATCACTGACACTCACCAATTTTATCGAGATAATTAACACAAAGAGTCTACACTTCCTGGACTTTCTCAAGAATAGCTTCGTTGTAGCATCAATCACGGCCATTATCAGCGCTGCGATAGGTTCATGCGCAGCCTATGCCGTATCCAGGATACATTTTCCGGGCAGGTCAACACTAGTGCTTACCGTGCTGGCCCTATCGATGTTTCCACAAATTTGTATCGTTGGCTATCTTTTCAAGATCATGAGCTCTCTTGGATTGATCAACACGGTCAGCGCACTCATTCTCCCCTATATTTCTTGGAGCGTGCCGCTTGCTCTATGGCTACAGATGAGCTATTTTTCACAACTACCCCATGATATAGACAACGCGGCGCGCGTGGATGGTGCCAACAGATCGCAGGTACTGATCAAGGTTGTCCTACCCATTGCCTTGCCAGGTTTCCTATCGACAGTGCTGTTGCTCTTCATGTTCTCGTTCAATGAATTTCTCTTCGCGCTGATGCTGACCACCGACCATGCGGCAAGAACCGTACCCGTCGGTATCGCACTCTTCCAGGGGTTACATGGTGAATTACCCTGGGGATACATCATGGCGGCGTCGGTAATCTCCTGCATTCCGATAGTATTGATCGCTCTCGCCTTCCAGAAACGCATCATACAGGGCCTCACCCGAGGTGCAGTCAAATAGACGATCAGCATTTCTGTCAAAGTAAACGAAAATCTCATCACCATCGACTATGCTTCATTAAACACTTGACAGATTTAATATCTTCACTAGAATAATGGCATTACTCGTTATATCGTGTTTCGTGGTTGAAATACTGTTCTTGCGTGGTTTAGCACAACTGCGGGTGAGGTATTAGCTTAAGGGGTGTGACATGAAAAGAAGTCTGAATGATTATCGAGAAATCGTTGGCGATGACGCGATCGGCAAGATATATCAGAAGGCAAGAAAACTCTACGGTAAGACGGTTGTCCACGTCAATTCAACATACTACGGTGGCGGTGTAGCAGAGATACTGAGCGGTATCGTACCACTGATGAATGATGTGGGTATTGCTGCGGGCTGGCGCATGCTGCGCGGCACGCCCGATTTCTTCGACATCACCAAGAAATTCCACAACGCCCTACAGGGAAACTCACTCAACCTGACCGAGATGAAGAAGAAATTGTACGTACAGGCAAATGAAGACTTTTCCACGTATTCGCATATCACGCACGATTGTGTCATAATACACGATCCACAACCCTTACCCCTGATCCAGTTCTATCCTCGCAAGCAACCATGGGTATGGAGAATACACATTGACCTATCGAATCCCAACCAGAAACTATGGGAGTTCCTGAAGAACTTCATACTGAAGTATGACATGATAATAATATCGAGTGAGGAGTACAGGCTCAAAGACATGCCCGTGGAGCAACGCGTCATACATCCTGCGATCGATCCCCTTTCAGCAAAGAACATGCCTATCCCGGAAAAAGTCATTGCCAAGTATCTGAGGAAATTTCATATACCGACCGACAAACCGATAATTACTCAAATTTCAAGATTCGACAGATTCAAAGATCAGGAAGGATTGATCGAAATATGGCGCATGGTCAAAGAAAAAATCGACTGCCGTCTTGTATTATGCGGAAGCATGGCACTCGATGACCCTGAATCACAGCAATACTACGAACGTACAAAGAGAAAAGCAAATAACTATGTCAAGAACAGCGACGTGATATTGATCACCAGTGAGAATAACATACTGGTAAATGCCTTGCAGAGAATTTCCCAAGTAGTCGTTCAGAAATCGTTGCGTGAAGGGTTCGGACTCACGGTGACCGAAGCAATGCTCAAAGAGAAGCCAGTTGTCGCTTCTCGAGTTGGCGGCATCACATTACAGATAACCGATGGCAAATCCGGATTCCTCGTCGACCCCGACGACAAGGAGGGATTTGCCAAGAGAATCATACAAGTGCTCCGC
>JASFEK010000068.1:0-8891 GCA_050124875.1 Caldifarciminota bacterium
ACCTTGAGAGAAAAGTCACGATCGGTTCTGAAGTAGCACGCCAGGCGCAACCATATCTTGACAATGCCTGTAAAACGAATATGATAACCTGTCCGCAAGGATACAAGAAAGCAGAAAAAACATGGCGTACATGAGAAGAAGGGTTAGGAGGTTATATAAGAATTTCTATGCAAGGACGTCGTGGCGAAACGCACCCATTTGATCCCCTACTAAAATCAGAAATATTGCTCAGTGCATGGTGTCCAGGTTGTGGCATTGGCACAGTAGTGAATGTTTTCCTGCAATCAGTCGCACGGGCGAAGATCGACCCGAAAGACTTGTACCTGGTGGCGGGCATGGGTTGTACCGGAAGGATCATCGACGCGCTCAGTGTAGAGGGCAGGAAAGTGGCCGATGGATTGTCTTTTGAATACGCAAGGCGTTACAAGCAGGACAATCCGGCACGGAAAGTGGTGGTCTTTCTCAATGACGCCGACTTCATTACCTTTGGCGTGGACCGGTTCATTGAGGCGGCGCGTGCCGGCTCAGAGATCCTGGTCATCTATGTCAACAGCTTTGTCTATCCTGTTGTGCATTATGAAATTGCTGATCTGCCACCGGCAAGTCAGTCGGTTTATGAGAGTCGGGAATTTCCCTTCAACATACCCCACCTGGCGTTGTCTTGCGGTGCTCATCATATCGCGCGCTGGACAACGGTTCATACCAAAAGACTCTCGTTCTCGATCGCCGAGGCCTTACTCCTGCAGAAATTTTCAATCATCGAAGTGCTCGCGCCGTGCCTGATGTATTGCGCCAAGCATTACCGGATAAAGGAATCAACCGAGCGGAGCGGGTCGATCGAGCGGGCGAAACTGGACCATGACGAGGCCACCGAGAATTTAGACCTGCGCCGTGGCGATGAGATCGTCATAGGTAAATTCGGTCAAAAAGAATGATGGAAACGAAGACTGCCAGAAAGCATCATCCAAGCGATGGCTACTTGTGTTCTGAACTGTTCCCTTCGGTTTGGTGTCCCGGATGCGGTATCGGTACTGTAGTATACTCTTTCCTTGAGGCGTTACGCGAAGCCGGCGTCGAGCCTGAGCAGTTCACTTTGCTAACTGGTAGTGGATGCACGGGCAGCATTGCTGATTACGTAACGCTGAATACCAAGCGGGCCGACACGAGATTCTTGCTCGACCAGGCAGCGGATATCGTGCTGGCCCAGCCAGAGTCCAGGGTCGTGGTATTCATGAACAATGCAGATTTGTTGATCAGTGGTGCCGAAGACCTTGCGCGGGCGGGAAAACGTCACGCACGCATTATCGTGATCCATATCAACAACATCATGTACGTTAAGACCCGCGAAGGTCTGGTGGCCAATACACCGTATACCAGACCCTCGTGGGATGGCCGCTTTGAACTGCCGTTCAACATCCCCGCTTTGGCGATTGCCAGCGGAGCAAGTTATGTGGCTCGCTGGACACCGCTTCATGCCGGGTGGCTGAAGTACTCGATTGTCGAAGCCTTTTCCAAGAAGGGGCTGGCGTTCATCGAGACCGTATCACCGTGTGTTCTATATGAAGGCCAGGCTGGTCATATTGGTGATGCGGTGGCAAGGATAAAACTGTATGATGATCATGCCGTGATGAATTCTGAGAAACAGACCACGCAGTTTGATATCAAGCAAAGCGCGCAGATCATGATCGGTGAGATAGTTGACCGGAGTGCGTCATGAACAAGGTGATCAAGGCAGAAGTCTTTGTTATTGAGAACCGATGTAAGGGGTGTGGCGTATGTATCGAGGTATGCCAGGCCGATGTGCTTGAAAGATCATCCGCGGTCAATGATCAGGGCTACAACTTCCCGGTCGTCAAGGACGCAGAAGCCTGTCTCGGCTGCGGGATGTGCGAGATGCTCTGCCCCGATTTTGCCGTATACATCAGGGTCGTTGAGCCCGAGGAGACATTGTCGTGAAACATCGCATCGTACGGCAGAAAAGGCTGGGTGGTGATACATACCTCTTTGAGATCGAGGCAGCGTTGGCAGCGGCACGGTTTCGACCCGGTCAGTTTGTCATCATCCGGACCACGGACAAGGGGGAAAGAATACCATTGACCATTGCCGGTGCGGATCCTGACAAGGGTACGGTGACGCTGATCGTTCAAGCCGTGGGTAAGAGCACTCAGGAACTGGCCAGGTTCAAGGCCGGTGATGTACTCCAGGACTGCATCGGGCCACTGGGTAATCCCAGTGAAGTCGTGCGTTTTGGCAGGGTGGTGTGTATTGGTGGCGGTACCGGGATCGCGTGCGTGTTTCCGATCATCAAGGCGCTGGCTGAAGCCAATAATGAGGTTATTTCGATCATTGGCGCACGCACGAGTTCGCTTCTCTTCCTCGAAAATGAGATCAGCCGACTGAGCAAGGATGTCTACGTTACCACAGATGATGGAACGAAAGGAAAGCGTGGGTTTGTCACCGATGTGCTGGTCGACCTGCTCAAGCAGTATAATGGCAAGGAAGGCATTCAGCGCGTCGTCGCCATTGGCCCGCCGCTGATGATGAAAGCGGTCGCCGACGCGACCCGTCCGTACGGTGTGAAGACGATTGTCAGCTTGAATACGATCATGGTTGACGGTACAGGAATGTGTGGTGCATGTCGTGTTTACATAGGCGGAGAAATGAAATTCGCGTGCATCGACGGTCCGGAATTCGATGCCCATGATGTGAACTTCGAAGACTTGATAAGCAGGTTAACCATGTTCGAGGAAAAAGAAAGAGCCGCATGCGAGCACTGCGGTCAAGAACCAGAGGTGTGATGCTAGAGATCGGTCGCAAACGGGTTGCCATGTCTGAGCAGGAAGTCGCCGAAAGGGTAAAGAACTTCCGTTCAGTACCACTCGGTTATACCATAGAAGAGGTCGTGATCGAAGCCCAACGATGTATTCAATGTGAGCACGCACCGTGTGAGCGTCATTGTCCGGTTCGCATGAAGCTTAAGGCGATCATCAGAAAGATTGCAGCGGGTAAGTTCCGTGATGCCTTTCTGATCGCTAAGCAGGACAATCCGATACCAGCGATCGCCGGTCTGGTCTGTCCTCAGGAGGATCAGTGTGAAGGCGTCTGCCCGCTCGCCTGCCACGGACAGGGGATCAACATTGGCAAACTGGAGGCCTTCATCGCGCAATGGGCAATGGAGAACGAGGTGAAGGAAGAGTTCCACATTGTCGAAAGACCTGAGAGGGTGGCGGTTATTGGTTCGGGTCCAGCCGGCATAAGCTGCGCCGTTGACCTGCGTCGGCACGGCTACAAGGTTGCCGTTTTTGAAGCCCTACACATGGCGGGTGGTGTTCTGCAATATGGAATACCCGCCTTTCGTTTACCCAAGGATATCGTGGACTATGAGATATCTTATTTAGAAGAGATCGGTGCGGAGCTGAAACTGAATCACATCGTGGGACAGAACATCACCTTTGAGGAACTACAGCGTGAATATGCTGCGATTTTCATTGGCACCGGTGCTGGTGCACCGCAATTCCTGGGTATGGAAGGAGAGCGGCTCAAAGGCGTCTATTCGGCCAATGAGTTCTTGATCCGTGCCAATCTCATGAAGGCCTACCGTTTCCCAGAATACGATACACCGATCGTATGCGGCAACCTCGTTGGTGTAATCGGTGCCGGCAATGTGGCCATGGACGTTGCGCGCTGTGCGGTCAGGCTTGGGGCAAAGGAAGTGTACATACTCTACCGCCGGACGCGTAAGGAATCGCCGGCCCGAGAAGAGGAGGTTCAGCACGCGCTGGAAGAGGGCATCAAGTTCATAGAACTCGTCAACCCGGTCCGTGTGTTGGGTGATAAGAAGGGATGGGTAGAGGCGATTGAATTACTGAGAATGCGTTTGGGTGAACCGGATAAGAGTGGCCGGCCAAGACCGATCAAGATCGAGGGCAGTGAGTTCACGATGGAGTTGGACACCGTGGTTGAATCCCTCGGAACACAGCCAAACCGTCTATTTCTTGATAAGCTACCCGAATTGGATAAGACGAAATGGGGTACGATCGAGGTCGATGAAAATCTGAAGACCAATATCGATGGCGTCTATGCAGGGGGCGATGCAATTCGTGGCAATGCGACGGTTATCCTGGCTCTAGGCGATGGCCGGAAGGCGGCACAGTCGATCCATGAATACATCGCCGCTCACGGCAAGTAGCTATACATTGATTTCCAGAAAATAATTCATAAATTCGCGGACAAATATAGTCCCCGGTATTGCCAGCACGACACCCCAGAAACCGAATGTTATGCCGCCGATTATCAACACGACCATGACGGTCAGGGGGTGCAATCTTGAAGCACGGCCGATGATCGTCGGTCCCAAAAAGAAATTCTCGATCAGCTGTTCGCCGACATAGACCGAGACGATCTTTATGACGTTGATCAGTGGTGACGGGCTGGTGAGGCCGATCAGGATTGCCGGGATGAAGCTCAAGATGTATCCGATGTTGGGGATGAGATTGCAGACTGCGGCGATGAGACCCAGCAGCAGGTAGTACTTGATGCCGAGTAGCCAGAGTGAAAAGCCGACGATGAAGCCGACCACCGCCATCAGGACAATCTGACCGCGGAAGAAACGGGACAAGGAAATGTTCAATCGCTTGATAAAACCGTCGATCTGTTGACCTTCTTTGTGCGTGAACAGATTGCGGAACCACTGCATGATCGCGTTTCGGTCCGCAAGAAAGAGATAGGCGGACACCGGAATGATGATGAGATTGTAGATTATGACGATGATGCTACCGATGCCCTTGCCGATCTGGCTGATCGTTGTGAAGAAACCGACCAGGATGTTGTTCAACTGCGTGGTCAGGGTGTTGGTGATGATATTCGGTTCGATTTCAATTCCCCATTCGATCAACTTGTCGATCGCGACGCGAAAGTAGATCTGTCCTTGTTCAATCACATCAGGGATCTTGGCGATCAAGCCCTGCAGTTCGTCGATCAAGCCAGAGACGATGAAGAATATGAGTAACGGGAAGACCACGATGATGGGCAGGAGGCAGGCAAGTATCGCCAGAATTCTGGGGATTCTCTTGCGCTCCAGCAAATCGACGAGTGGTGTAAGAACGTAGGCGAGGCCGATACCGATGATGAAGGGAACGAGAATAGCGAAGAAGTTGAACAACAGATAGAACAGCAGCAGGAGAATGGTCATCAGATATATCGGCCGCACGTTCGGCGCCTTTCGCTGAGGCCAGAGCATGACCAGGACGACGATGAGGAGCCATATGGGAGAGAATGTCTCGGATAGGATCACGAAGGCGGCAATGAGTAATGTTGAGATATAGAAGACTACGTTTTTCATCCAGGTATTATACAAACGCGTGAAGTTAAATCAAGACTTGACTTCAGGGTGCATTTATGTAGAATAGCGAAAGGAGACAATATGAAAAATCTGAAATACTTGTTCATACCCTTTTTTTTGTTTATTATTACATGTTCTCTCGAAAACAAGACACTACTGTCCATTAATGAAAGCAATTATTCAGTAGCAGACTTCCAGGAAAGATTCCAGTTTGCCCCAGTGGACGATTCAGCCAAGAGGATGGAAAAGGTGAGTGAGTATGTGAATCAGATGCTGGTGGTGGAAGAAGCCAAGGCTCTCGGCTATGAGGGAGATCCCGTGGTGAAAACCGCCTATGCAACTAACGAGCGGGATGTCATCTGGCGCTCGTATTATGATGATGCGGTCGTCAAGAAGGTCAAGGTGAGTGATTCTGAGGTAAGGGCTCTATATGACAAGATCGTTGAGCAGTATCATCTTGCGCAGATCGTGGTTGCCGAGGAATCATTGGCCAATCACGTGGAGAGTGAGTTGAAGAAGGGTATCTCTTTTGAGGATTTACTGGTCTATTCTCTCGATACAATATCGGAGAACGGTGATATCGGGACTTTTTCCGTGGTTTCCATCCCTCCGGAGATAATGCAGGTACTCAAGAACGTTAAGACCGGCGGCGTCACCGAGCCGATCAAGTTCGGCGAATATTACATGATCTTCAAGGTTGTCGAACACAGCACCGCTGACAAACCTTCATTTGAAGAGGTGAAGGAGAATATAAGAAATAACCTCTGGCAGGACAAGGCAAGGCAGGCGGGTGAGGAATACTATAATAAACTTATGTCTAAGGCGCGTGTCGAATACAATGAAGAAGGATTGGCGATATTGTCTAAACCAGATTCATTGATCACCGAGAAGGATCTCAACACGTGGGTTGTTAAGAAATACGATACCTCTTATGTCTACGTACGCTCGGTAATAGACGCGGTGCGGTATTTGCGGAGCAGTGGTCGCATCGATCCCAAATATCTGATCGATCAGGAACTGGTGCCAGACCTGGTATATGATGAGGCGATTAGGAATTACCATGATAAGCGGCAGACGACAAAGCGCAAATTAAGGAATACATATAACACTTTGCTCTACCAGAAGTACTATTCGGATATGATCACCGAAAAGGCAGTTGTTGATTCGAACGAGGTTGTCCTGTATTACCGGAAACACCGCGATGAATTCAATGGAAAGGATTTGAGCCAGGCTTTCTCGATTGCGAAAGCGCGGGTGCGCGATGCCAGGGTGGAAAGCCTGAGAGACGAGTTGTTCGCGATGCTGCATGAGAAATACCAACCAGAGATCAATGAGGCAGCATTGGCTCAGCTATTGAAGGAGGAAAAGTGAAGTATTTCATTCCGTTCGTCATCCTGTTGCTGTTCGTTGGCTGTGCCGAGCAAGAGAAGGATGTTATCGTAACCGTCAATGGTTCAAAATTGACCAGGCAGGAATTCGAGCAGTACGTTCCTGAACTCGATTACCAGCAGATCGGCGAGGACCGGATCAAGGCGTTCCTGGATGATTGGGTGCAGCAAGAAATTCTTTATCTGCAGGCGAAGAAGCTGGGTATTCAGGAGGAAGATTCGGTCAGCTTCGTGCTCGACCAATATACCAAGAATTTTCTAGCCATGGAGTTGGTGCGCCGGGAATTCGGCACCACGAGTGTTACCGAAAAAGAGATAAGGGCTTATTTTGATCAACACGGAGATGAATTCCTCTATGCGGTCAAGCTCGGGCAGATCGTATTACCGACCCGGGAACTCGCCGTGCGCACGTCAGAGGAAATAAAAGCCGGTGCTGATTTCTTCAAGCTCGCCCGGGAGCGATCGCTGACACGGTATCAGGATCCAGACAATCCGCGCATCATCACCGACTACTTGCCGCGTGGTGTCATCGCGGATTTCGCGATTGAAGAGATAATCTTCGGAATGAAACCCGGGGAAATATCTGAGGCGATACCTTATGTGCAAGGGACATATCTCATCGTCAAGCTAGTCGACAAGCGCAAGATCAAGGCTCGAGCCGAACTCACCGATGAGATCAAGGGACAGATCTACAACTATCTCTTAGCAGCGAAATACCAGGATTTTCTGGCCAATTACGTGGATAGCCTCAAAGGGTCGTACGAAATTACGACCGATTTAACACCGTTACAGAAGTAACGTGTAATTGCATGTAGGGAGAAACTAGAATATGCTAGGCCTACTCCTGATCGCCGCGTTGGCAGACCAGGTCGCTGCCTTTGTCGGTAACGATATAATCCTTCATAGCGAGGTAGAGGAGAATGTGAGTATCCTGTCCAACGACCCGGCAGCGATGCGCACCTTCACTACGGAACAAGAAGTACAGGATTATGTCGTGGAGCAACTCATTGCGAACAAGTTATTACTGGCCGAGGCTGAAGAGGAATCAGTCTTTGTAGATGATGATGATGTCGTGCCCATGGTCGACCAGAACATTGAAGGCCTGAAGAGCAATTTTCCGACTGAGGCTGATTTCTTCAGCTATCTGGAAGAACAGAGTATAAACCTCGAGGAGTTGCGAGCCTACTACCATGAGAACCTGAAATCCAGAATGGTAATGGAAAGGCTGATCTCCAAGAAATTCGCTTCGAAGATCATGATCTCGCCGATCGCGGTCCGCGATTTCTACGATGAGAACAAGGATTCGATCGCCATTCTGCCGGGACGGGTCAAGCTGTCGCACATTCTGCTCCCGATCGTGCCGAGTCAGGCAGAAATGGTGCGCGGGTTCGAGCGCGCAACCGATGTCTACAAGCTGCTCCTTACGGGCGGCGATTTCGGCGTCATTGCCCAGGAATTCTCCGAGGACGAGAACTCACGAAGAAAAGGTGGGATGCTGGGCCGGATCCGGAGAGGTGAAACGATCGAGGATTTTGAGGCCGTGGTTTTTAACCTAAAACCGGGGACTGTGTCTCAGCCGTTTCCGACCAGGCTGGGCTATCATATCGTGGAGGTCTTGAACAAGGGTGAGGAGTGGGTGCTGATAAGGCAGATCCTCATTAAAGTTGGTATCAGCCGACAGGATACATTACGGACCAAACGCGAAGGGGAAAGGCTGCAAGAATTGGTTGCCAGCGGCGTCGACTTCGATAGTCTGGCAAGCGTGCACAGCAAGGACCCGAATACTGATCTGGGCGAATTCTACATAGAACGACTCACGCCGCCCTTCAACGAGGTCGTGAAGGAGATGGCCGAGGGTGAGGTGAGCGATCCAATCCTTACGCCGTACGGTTATCATCTACTGTACGTCAAGGAAAAGGTCCCAGAACAGACTCTGGGTTTCGAGGAATTGCGGGATCAAATAATGCAGTACCTGTATCAGCAGGAAATACAGAAAAAATATGATGAGCTTATCGTGGATCTGAAAGAAAAAACTTTTGTCAAAAAATTCACGTCGAGCTAAATTGGGGTCAAATCTTGACAATTGACATTGGGAATCAAGATCCCTAGTCTCGCAAAACACCATTCCGTCTAACATTCACAATACAACCGCTGTAGAGAAA
>JASFEK010000069.1:0-8864 GCA_050124875.1 Caldifarciminota bacterium
CAACAACTGGAATCTTATGTGCCTCCACGGTCAATATGACCAAACCGTTACTCAGAGTGTCACGGTCAATCTGTGTTGTCGATACCAAGAGGAAGGGTAAGAGTAGTACAATAATTATCCTCATTCTGCCTCCTGCGAGACGAGCTGGCCAACGGTTCGATTGTCTTGACCGAAGTACTTCTGGGCTGCGCTCATTATTTCTTCCCTACTCACCTTCTGAATTTCGATGGGATACTGATTAATGTATTCCCACCCGCGCCCGGTTATCTCTAATTGGCCAATATAGTAGCCGATGCGTTCTGGTGAGTCCTGCTGGTAGACGGCCTGAGCCAATGCTTGATTCTTTGCCTTGTCCAATTCCGCCTGGCTCACCAATGTGTTCTTCAAATCCTCCAGCGCGCCGTAGATCGCTTGCTCAAGGGTGTTGATATCAATACCAGCCTGCGGAATGGCTACGATCGTGAACCCACCTCCGTATTTGAGGTTCTGATGATAAGTATTGATGGCGGTGGCAATGCCTTTTGTGCGCACAAGATCCTGCTCAAACCGTGAGCTGTATCCAGAGGAGAGAATCATAGAAACCACATCGAGAACATACATGTCATGATGGTCTACCGGTACAGTATGGTAATAGATCGCCAGCGCGGGCTGCTGGACCTGTTTTCTCAGTACAAACCTGCGTTCCCCCCGCTGCGGTGGTTCAAAATATTCGACCTCGGGCACTGGACTTCCTTTGATCCCTTCATAGTGTTCCTTCACAAGATCCAATGCTTCATCTGGGTCAACATCTCCGGCAAGAACGATCAACGCATTAGCAGGATTATAATTCTGCCGGTACCAAGCATAGACATCGTCTCTTGTTATGCGTTCGATATCGGCCATGAAACCGATGATCGGATTGCGGTATGGATGATATGAATAACTCACCAGATCCAGCTGCTCATAGAGGCTACTATAGGGATCGTTCTCCCTTAGCCTCCGTTCTTCCATGACAACTGCTTTCTCCGGTATGAATTCCTGAGGCGAAATCAAGAGGTTCTGCATGCGATCCGCTTCCAATTCCAGTTCAATCTCGTAGCGGTCGCTGCGTAAATTCGCATAATACACAGTACGATCCACCGACGTATAGGCATTTTCATAACCGCCTGCCTCTTCGATCATTCTGTTATATTCCTTGGGACCGTATTTCTCAGTACCCTTAAAGGCCATGTGCTCTAGCAAATGAGAGATACCGGTCAGACCCTTCTGTTCATAGTAGCTACCGACGCGGTAGTGGATTTGGGTTGAGACGACCGGCGCAAAATGATCCTCGTAGATAAGAACCTTGAGTCCATTATCCAGCTTATATTCCAGAACCTCAATGGGCTGAAAGCAAATTATCGCTAGAATCAGGTTTAACATGTGTTACCCCCTTTTACCAAACCTCTTCAAATATAGCCATTTATCCCCCCTGGTCAATGTTCGAATGTCAATCAAAAACCATTTCAAATGATGCTTCTCGATTCGTTTACGCTCACTCGAAGAGTGAATTCCACTTATTCTTCGAGCGAAGTCGAGAAGGACCCGTCATGGGGTGGCTAAATAACGTTAGTCCTGAATACGTCACTGACTGTTTTGAGATTTGGACTTTGAAACTTGGGATTTATTTGTAATTTGGATTTAGAATTTGGGTTTTTCAGAAAAGTAAGTCTTTTGGCATGAAAAATAGGGCTATTTACGAATCGTGTTGGATTCGAAGATTGAGCTGTGGATGTCATGTTACCCCTTGACAAATCCCAGATTTTCGTTATAATGTAAACATATGTTTACCTATGGGGAAAAAGGTTACGTACAAGGTTGGGCGGTTACGAGGCCCGTTTCGTTTAGGGTAACGTTTTACGTCATAAAAACCGTAACCGTCAAACGTAACCGATTTTCTTAAGGAGGTATGTTATGAAAACAAGGGATAAAATTCTCAAGGCGATCCAGGAATTTGTGGATGAATATGGCTACCCACCATCAATTCGTGAGATTGCAAAAAAAATACGCCTCAAGAGTACCAAGGCAGTAAAGGTACATTTAGATAACCTGGCGAGTGAAGGCTTGATCGACCGGGTCTCGGGTCAAGCAAGGGGTATCCGGGTCAAACCGAAATCAATGCCCATTGTCGGTCGCGTTGCCGCAGGGTTACCAGAACTCGCTTTTGAAGAAGTGGAGGGGTATTTCACCCCTTCCCAATGGCGTGATTGCTTTTTGCTCAAGGTAAAGGGTGATAGTATGATAAATGCCCATATTTATGACGGCGACATGGTTGTTGTCAAACCAGCCAAAGATGCCATGAATAATGAAATCATTGTCGCCAATGTGAAAGAAGAAACAACGGTTAAGAGATTGAAGAGAATTGGTAAAGAACTTGTTTTAAAACCAGAAAACGAGGCTTATCCAATCATCAAGGAAGCGTTTGAAATCGTTGGAAAGGTGATTGGCGTGATAAGAAAAGTATGAATGCTATGATGAATCCGCTCCTCGCAATGCACAAAGAGGAACAACATTCTCCATTTATCCACAAGGACCCCAGGATAACCCCATTGTCCTCATTGTCATTGCGAGGAGCCACCTCACCTCCGTCATTGCGAAAAACCAGTTATCCTAAGATCGCTTCGTCCCGCTACGCGGGACTCGCGACGACGTGCGGAGGAGGTGTCATTGCGAGGAACCACCCTTCCCTTGTCATTGCGAGGAACCACCCTTCCCTTGTCATTGCGAGGAGTGAAGCGACGAAGCAATCTCACTACCCAACTTCATTATGGAAACCCCAATTATCTCAAGATCACCACGCCCTCCTACGGCAGCCTCGCAATAACAGATAGAGGTATGTCGTTGCGAAAAACCAGTTATCCTAAGATCGCTTCGTCCCGCTACGCGGGACTCGCGACGACGTACGGAGGAGGTGTCATTGCGAGGAGCCACCCTTTCCTTGTCATTGCGAGGAGTGAAGCGACGAAGCAATCTCCAAGAAAGGAATATGAATGCATAAACAATACTACGTCTACATAATGACAAATAAAAAGAATAATATAATCTATACAGGAGTTACAAATAACCTCAAGAAGAGAATCTATGAACATAAAGAAAAACTAGTAGCTGGTTTTACAAGAAAATATAGTATTAATAAACTAGTCTACTACGAAATATTCGACAGCTCATACAGTGCGATCACAAGGGAGAAGCAGATCAAGGGCGGCTCGAGACAAAAGAAAATCAATCTTATCAAAACGCTCAATCCGGGATGGGATGACTTGTATGATTACTTCTAAGATTGTTTTGTCCGCCTACGGCGTCCTCCTCGCAATAACAACCCGCCACCCCGTCTTTGCGATCCCGCACTTTCACGAAAGTGCGGGAGAAGCAATCTCACTCTTCCCGTCACCACGAAAGAACAATTATCCCGAGATTGCTTCGTCGCTTCACTCCTCGCAATGACAGTAGAGAGAGGTTAATGGGACGACCTGTATGATTACTTTTGAGATTGCTTACATCAATTCTACAAAGAAAACTATAGCAGTGTTTTTTATCACTGTAATCAATCTTTTATCACCGTAATCGACCGCAAGGCAAGGATGTATCTCTGCATTGATTTAGATGCCTTTTTTGTTTCTGTCGAGCAGGCGCTGAATCCCTCTTTGGTTGGCAAACCAGTCATTGTCGGCGGGTTACCCCAAGAAAGAGGAGTGGTTGCCTCAGCATCCTACGAAGCGAGAAGATTCGGCATCCATTCGGGCATGCCTACATCCCTTGCCTACCGCCTCTGTCCTCAGGCAACATTCCTAAAAGGCAAATTCCAATATTATCAAATCTATTCACAAAGATTTCACGATATCATCAACACCTACTCTCCTGATGTTAATATGGTCTCAATAGACGAAGCCTATATAAACGCCCAAGGCACAAGGCGTCTGTTTGGCGCGCCGCTTGAGGTGGCGGGTAAATTAAAAAATGAGATCAAGCGAACATTGAACATCCCATCATCGGTCGGCATCGCCCGGACAAAAGTATTCTCTAAGATCGCCTGTGAACAATCAAAGCCCAACGGCACGCTTGCCATCCCTAAAGACAACGAAATAGCGTTTCTCTCACCACTCAGCGTACGTGTTCTGCCCGGGATCGGGCCAAAACATGTCGAGATACTGAACAATTTAAATATTCACACCGTGGAAGAACTGATCCAGACACCGGACTGGATCGTAGAAACGGCCCTCGGTAATTACTACAAAATACTACAATTCTTCATCCGTGGGGGCGATTATCAATCGTCAGACACCATGAAGTCTATCAGCCGGGAAACAACCCTACACGAGGATACAATGAACCGGGAACTCATCTACGCTTTATTCTACTACCTTACTGAACGCGCATGCCGTACGCTGCGCAAGAACAAATTACTCGCCAGAACGCTGACCGTGAAGATAAGGTTCTCCGATTTCAAGACCGTATCTAAAAGGTCCAAGATGCCCGGCTGCTCTGCTCAACAGATGATATTCGAGCTGGGTATAAAAATCCTGCAGGAAGTATTAAAGGAAAGAAAACGGATCAGACTCATAGGTGTTGCGTTATCCAATTTTGAACATGACGGGCTGCAACCTTCAATGTTCAGACTAAAAGAAGAGCGCATTAACCGCTTGAATAGTGCCTTGGACAGCGTGCGCAACAAGTTCGGTTTTAACTCTCTCTTTGCAGCCAATACCGTCATCCTGAAAAGGAACTTCGAGGACACGAAAAATGGCTACACCTTACACACCCCTTCTCTATCACAGTAATTATGGGGTTGGCGGTTCAGATTTCAAAACCCTATTCGAATACTTAAATAAATACGATATAAAGAGTTGCGGGCTGGTTGATATCACATTTTTCGGCCTTCACGAGTTTGTGAAATGCGCGAAGGAATACGGGATAAAACCGGTCATCGGCATGAGCGCTCCTTTTATTGGACAAGATCGCAGCAAATCTTACTTGCTCGTTCAGAATGAAGAGGGTTACAGGAATATCTGCAAAATAATCACCAAACACTCTTTCGGAATTATCGATCTCGATTACGTAAAAGAACACACCGCAGGCACTATTCTTCTTTCAAACTCCATGAGAATACTAAAGGATATTGGCCCACTGTTTGCGTCAAGGTATTACCTTCTCTTCCCCTATCACGCAGTGATAAACAAAGCATTCCCGGCGGTCGCCGTGAACGACATATTCTATGTGAAAAAGCATGAGAAAACTCTATATAAACTGATGTGTGCGATAAAGGATAACCAATACGAGCACCGTCGGGGCATACCGAATCATCTTTTGAGCAAAGAAGAATTCAGCCGACTCTTCGCTGAATATCCGGATGCAATACGTAATACTATCGAACTGTCTGAAAAATGCTGCTATATACCAGAAAACAAAGGCTGGATCTTTCCATCTTCAGATCAAGACCTGGCCCAGATATTGAAATCAAGCACTAAAAAACTAACCCCTCAAGAAAGATCGCGCCTTGACTACGAATATGAAGTCGTCATGAATACTGGTTTCGCGCCTCATTTCTCTCTTGTCTACCACCTGAAGGAATTCGCCCTTGGAAAAGGCATCGGCATGAATGTACGCGGTTCAGCTGCATCGTCCTTTATCCTCTATATGCTCGGGCTCTCAATAACGGATCCCCTAAAGCATAACCTGCCATTCGAGAGATTTCTCAACCCCCAACGTACTGAACCTCCGGACATCGATGTTGATGTTGAGTTCAACCAGCGCGAAAAGTTGATCAAGGAAATCCACCAGAAATTTGGCAGTGACCACGTTGCCCATATATCCATGGTCAATCGCTTCAAACGCCGGGCAAGCTTTCGCGAAACGGCACGGGCCCATGGTATCTCACCCCGGGAACTAAAAAACATCGGAAATCATCTCGAGGAAAAAGCCATTCGTTCCATACATGACCTAGCCGAGAAGATAATTGGTTATCCTCATTACTTCTCCTGTCACCCAAGCGGCATCGTCATTACGCCAGAACAAATCTTCAACTATGTACCACTTTATCCCAGCCCAGCCGATCAGATTACCCACCTGGACAAAGACGGTATCGAAATGGTCGGTCTGGTGAAAATCGATATCCTGGGTGTCCGCGGATTCCCTGAACTCTACCTATCCAGGGACAAAATAGACTTCAACGACTCACGGGTTTACCGGTTTATCAGTAAGGCAAAAACCTTAGGATGTTTTCAGATCGAGAGTCCGATGGTCAGGTATATGATCAAACGCATAAGTCCAAAAACCACCATGGATATCGCTAACGCGATTGCTATCATCCGGCCCGGACCAGCCCGGGGCGGGATGAAAGAAAGATTTCTCAAACGGATCAAAGGCGAGGAGCGAATAGATTACCCCCATCCCCGGCTCCAGGATGCTTTATTTGACACCCTAGGCATCCCTGTTTATCAAGAACAAATTCTCCAAATTGCCCATGATTTCGCGCATTTCTCCCTAAGCGATGGTGATATGCTGCGCCGGGCAATGACCAAGGCCCGCAATCCGAATAGCATGAAGGAACTCCGGGAGTTGTTTTTTACCAAAGCAAGGAAGATGGGATATAGTTTACGGGAAATCGAACCGGTCTGGGAACGCATAAGAGCCTTCTCTTCGTTCGGCTTCAACAAGGCACACAGTATAACCTACGCAACGCTTGCCTATCTATCGGCCTATCAGAAGTTCTATGAACCACTCAAGTTCTTCTGCCAGGTAATCAACAACAAGGGCGGCTACTACCCCACTGCTGCCTATATAAACGAAGCACGAAGGTGGAAAATAAATATCCTGGCACCCGATGTCACAAAGAGTGATGACAAATTCACAGTATACAATTCCTCACTCCTGACCGGATTGAATGAAATAAGGGAGCTTACATCAGAAACGATCAACCGCATCATGAGATTGCGCCCATTCAAGGATGGGCGCGACTTTTTCTATCGCGTCCGGCCCTCAATTGATGAAGGGATATCGTTGATAAAATCTAGCAGCTTAGATGCATTTGGGCACACCTGGCCTGAGTTGTACTTTCTTTTGCTGGATTCAAAAGCCCCGAAAGATGTTATCCCCGATTTCGCAGGAGAAACGCCCCGGTTCCGCGACTTTCACAAACAGATCAAACTGCTCGACCAGCTAAAGACTATTGAGTTCATTCCCGGAAGTCATATCCTGGAAATCTTCTATCCGAAGCGGCGCCTGCGCATATCTAACCTATCCAGGATGGCTAAGGCGAGAATTACCGGCACGGTTCTCACGCGCCGGACCATACGCACGCGAAACAACAAATTGATGTGCTTTCTGACGGTCGACGATGAAACCGGTGTCTTAGAGGTAGTGATCTTCCCCAGCAAGTACGACCCGGGCAAGATCGGAGCAATAATGGACATTGCAGGAAATATGCAAGACGATTCATTGATCGCAGAATCCTACAAAATGCTACCCTTCATACACGATGAATCTAGAAAACCCGAATATCCACGATATGCTCGACCTGCCTGATACTAATCCACAATCACGATTTTGTGAATATCACGCCGCTCACTCGTTTTCATACTAACAAAGTAGACGCCATTTGCCACTTTCCTACCAGCATCATCGTTGAGGTCCCAGGATAACGCGCCGATCAATCTACCATCCCACAATCTCTTAACACAGCGCCCGGCAACGTCATACACGCACACTGAACCGGTCTCACCAACTACATCTGGTCCCACGCCGATATTTAGATTAAGCATGACGGGATTGGGGAAAGTAGTAATCAATGAGTGAGTGACCTCTACGACCCCGCCTTCTTGAACCGGCACGATGTCAAACCAGCCCAACAGCTTTTCCAGCAACTGGGTGAGACTCATGTGCCCGGGTATCTGGTTGACCGCCTCGAGTCCAAATGCACAATAGATGATCCGGTAACCAGGGAATGGGTCACTATACCAGATTGCTGCACAATCCGTTAGCAGCGTATCGTAAAAAAGGAACTCGTGCGCGCTGCCATCCGAGGCGATCACGTCCCGCGAGAACTGGCTGGGCGCACTTCCGGCCGTGAATATCTTGAAGAGATTTTGCCCGAGTGAATCGAGTGTATCTGGATAACACCGTAAAGCTTGAATCGAGTCATTCACAAGTTGAGCGTGAAGCCAGCTTGTATAGAACTGGCTCGCAGATATCTCCTCGCCGATGTTTTGACCGGTTATCAACAGCATACCACCGTCAGTGAGGAACTGCATCAGACTATCCTGTTCTGCCGCCGTGACGGTATTTGAAATTGCACGACCCGTGTACCAGATTATCATATCATTGTTGAACTCATCGATCCTGCTCATCGGGAACAGCCCCTGACTCGATGGTGCCCAGATCTTGTACGTAATCCCCAAGGTATCAAGACAGACGGTGTAGTATTCTGCGTATCGCTCCTGGTCATCGCGATTTACGATGAGCAAATCGGCTGGACTCGTACCCACATCGACTTGAGAAATCGAATCGGGGGTCACGTATACGTCTTCGATAATCATGTCCGGGTAAGGAATCCTAGCCCTGACCACGGCACGGTAAAGAGAGTCGATCAGGTGAACGCTGAAATCCCCGGTTACTGAATCACTTGTCGTGCTGTCAAAATAAACCGCTCCCGTATCATCCGCAAACTGGAAATAGACCCTAGCATATACACCGTTACCGCTCAATGTATCACTGATGTTTCCCGCAAGTTGCCTTAGCGGACGCACGTAGAATGTAGCATTAAGGCTGTCGTTCGAGGACCGCTCATCACCTATGTAATTGATGTAGGCGCTGAAATCGATATAACCCGTATCGCCCGGCACCCAAACGTC